>JASHQG010000708.1 GCA_030037665.1 Acetobacteraceae bacterium | reverse complement strand
TTACGATAGTGCATCCGATAGGATCTCTCAGATCGAGATGTTGGCTCAGCCTACGCACCAGGTCGAGCGGGATTGCTGCAGGCGCGGCCGCTAGCTCGAGACCGCGGCGCCTCTCTTTGGGTAGGCCTGCGGTCCGTCGAGCACTCGGGCGGCCATCAGACGGTGTGCCGCGCGCTGCGCCGCGCGCGTTGAAGATGTCCGATCGATCGCGCGGCCATCGTGGCGTTCTGCATTGCAGGCCGGCAGCTCGACATGGTCTCGTTTTGCCTGTTTTCCTGCTTCCGCAGCGCCTGCCAAAGCGGCGTCGATCTGAAGAGTGGCATCATGCAATACCGGGAGAAACACGATTCCGCCCCTAGGCCATTCATCCGAACCAAGTCCGCAGGCCAAATTCTCGAAGGGATCGCCCCGCGCATCAAAGGGGTTAGAGTCGCAGCACTAGTGGATACGATTGATCTGGTTCTCGCTCAGCGCGCGAATAAAGTCGGGCAGCGGGATGAACTGGACGGTGTCGAGGTATTTCGGCGCACTCCCACCCTCGATCGACACCGCCCACAACAGAAACTGCCGCACGGCGTCCGCGGTGGCGGCATTTGGCTGATCGGTCGACACAACCGCATATTCGTAATTGATCAAAGGGTACGAATGCGCGCCGGGAGCGAACGCCAGGCTCAGTCGCTCGTCAGCCGGCGTGCGCGGGTCGAGTTCGGATGCTGCCGCGCTCACGGTTTCCGCGGTTGGCAACAGGAATTGGCCCGCCTGGTTCTTGACCATCGCCGTACCGAGGCCGGCCTTGGCGATCGCGTCGTGGAAGCTGATGCCGACATAGCCAATCGAGTACGGCGTCGCGGCGATTGCTTGCACCATACCCTCATTGCCCGTCGCGGGTTTCTCGCCATCAACTGCGGGCCACTCGACCGAGGTGCCGTAACCGACGTCATCCTCCCAGGTCTCCGTCGAGAAATCCAGATACTGCGTGAAGACGAACGTGTCGCCGGACGCGTCCGAGCGGTGGATCGGAACGATGCGCTGATGCGGCAGTTTCGCGCCCGGGTTCATTGCGGCGATCGGCTTGGCATCCCACATCGTGATCGTGCCGGCAAAGATACCAGCGAGCGTTGGACCGTCCAGCTTGAGACCGGTGCTGTTCAGCCCGGGCACGTTGTAATTGATTGTCTGTGCAGATATTGCCAGTGGAATATTCATGATCTTGCGGTTCTGTTCTGCCTGCTCGTCGGACATGTAGGCATCCGACGCGCCGATCTGCACGCTTCCGGCGATGGCCTCTGAAATCCCGTCGCCGGAGCCGCTCGCCTTGGTGGTGACGGTCGTGCCGGAATGGGTGGCGGCATAGTCGGGTGCCCAGAGCTGGAAGAGTGGGTAAAGCAGCGTGGATCCGGCCTCGTGAAGAGAGAGGCTGTCAGCGATGGCAGAGCGTACGAACAAGCCCAGGGCGAGCATGATTGCGCAGACCATGCCGCGATGGCGGCGGACATACATGATGTGCCTCATAGGGTCGGGGTGTCGCGCCGAGCGCTCAGCGCCCGATATGATCCAGGTTTATGCCGGTGGTTTCGATGCGGTACATCCAGGTCACGACAGCACCGAGGATCGACGTGATCACCAGACCGTAGAGGAGTGAGCGCGTGCCAATCCCGACGAGTAGGATCGGGAAGAGAAATGCGGTCGTGACGGCGCCGACCTTGGCGACGGCGGCCGCGAACCCGGCGCCCATGCCGCGTACCTCGGTGGGAAATACTTCGCCGGCGAGCAGGTAGGTTTGCGCGTTCGGACCGAGATTCGTCATGAAGTTGAACAGCATGAATCCGACGAAGATGAGGTCGATACGCATCGCGCCCGTGAAGTCGATCGAGAACGAGGCGATGAGCAGGCCGACCGCGCAGCCGATGAAACCGAGAATCTGCAGTCTGATCCGACCGAGGCGATCGGCCAGCATGACGGCGGAGAAGACGCCGACGATCAGCAGCACGTTGATCATGGCGGCCCCTTTGGCGGCTAGGATGTCGTCGGAGATCATGTCACTCAAGCTGCGGATGTGGTCGGCGCCGCCGCCGAGTGCGGCCGCCAGAATCGTCGGCGTGAAGATGCCAATCCCATAGGTGCCAAGATCCTGGATGAACCAGGGCGCCGACGCGAAGATGGTCGCGCGCCGGTTGCGCTTGTTGAATAGCGCCATGAATGACGTGCCGGATTGCTTCTGATCTGATGACGTGCTCCTGCGATCCAGCATGACCTGCTGGGGATAACGCGGTTCGCGGTGCAGCAGGCGGTGCACCGCATGCTCTGCCGCCTCTTCCAAGCCGCGTACCCACAGCCAGTTCGGGCTTTCAGGAATGAAAAAACGGCCGATGGTGACGATCAGCGCCGGCACCAACGCCGTGGCGTACATCCAGCGCCAGGCATTGAGATTAGGTGACAGCACGAGGACGAGACAGCCGATGCCAGTGCCGGCGAGCGCGCCCAGCGCCTGGAAGCCGAACGCGCCCAGCACGAGCTTGCCGCGATTGGCGCTCGGGATGCTCTCGGAAATGATCATATGTGCGGTGGGATAGTCGCAGCCGAGCGCCAGGCCGAGGCCGAACAAGCAGATCACCAGCGCGGTATAGTCGGTCGCCAGGATCAGCAGTGAGAGGAACAGGCAGAACAGGATCATCTCGGCGATGAACATGCGCTTGCGGCCATAATGGTCGGAGAGGCCACCCAGCAGGAGCGCGCCGAGCAGGATGCCGAACAAGCTCGCGGCGCTCACCAGGCCTTTTCCCGCCGCACCGATGTGGAACTCGCGCACGACCAGGGGCAGCGCGACACCGGTCATGAACACAACGAAGCCTTCGAAGAACTTGCCAGCCGCCGCGAGGCTCCAGATGCGCCATTGCATCGATGTCATCGGCGCAGATTTCAGGTTGGTGCCGTCGGACCAGACGGGCAGCTCGTCGATGTACTCCTGGACGCTCTTGAGGGCCGTCCGCGTCGAGGGAGCGGCTTCTGCGAGTTCGTTCATGGGGCGACTCATCTTATGGTTGCAAATTGCACAGCACTGTTCCCGCCTTCCAGATCGACCGGAAAACGCTGCACTGCGCAAGATTTGCCACAAAATTGCGACGTGACGTGTTAAGTTTTGGTGGCAGGCTCTCCCGCCCGCGAATGCTCGGGCGCGATGCTGGTCTAGGCCGCCTTCTTCCGGTTCATCTCCAGTCGCGCATCGACCAGTGCGACCGTTGCATCGAGCGTCGCGTTGCGCATCCCTTTCTGTGCGCCGATCATCTGCACCAGACGATCCACCCGTTCAATGTTCGGCGCGCCGTTGAACAATGCGCGGGCGGCCGACGACGGGCGGATCAGCTCGTTCGCCGCCGCGGCGTATTTCTCAAACGGCACCAAATCGTCTGCCTTGGCACCGAGCAACATACAGAGTTCGCGCACCCAATCGTAGATGCGGCGGGAGGCTTCCAGGTCGCCGTGCACGGCTTCCTTGATCGACACCGCCTGCTCCGGCGTTACGCAGCGATAGTTGCCCGTGCACAGCATCGCCCACTTGGCCAGCGGCACGAAGATCGAGTCGTGTACCTTCAGCTTCACCGGCAGATCGATCTTCGCATCGCCAACGTCGTAGCGGATCGCCTCGATCTCGGCCTGCATCTGCCGCAGGATGGCCGTGTGCGCGTCGGAAGCGAAACGCGCGGCCTTGAAGTTGGTCGGCAGCGTGACGGTCAGCACATTGATCTTGTCGTCCGGCATGCGGATCGCCTGCGGATCCGGACTGCACAGCGTCAGGCAGCCCGGATCGAAGTTCGCCCAGACAGTGGCGTCGGTGAATGCCGCATGCAGCGAATCCGTGTTCAGACCGGGAATGCGCTTCAGATAGGGAAGGGGCGGCATGTTCATGATCGACATGCACGGCTTGCGGGATTTCGCGACCGAGTCGAGCAGTTCGCGCACGCCCGGCGAGCGGTACTGCGGTTCTTGCATGGCAAGCGCGATCAGGTCGTAGTCGGCGGGATTGACCTCGGCGGGACCAGCGGCGCTGATTTTGCCGGGCAGCTTGCGGGAATCGAGCTCGATCAGCGTGCTGCGGCCTCTCACCGGCAGCTTCACGCGGATACCATCGGAATTGATGGCCTCCACTTCCTGCGGCAGACATACCAGCTTGATCGAATGTCCGCCGAACAACAGCTTGCTGGCCAGCAGCGACCCGTAGGACGCACCCATGATCAGGACATTGTACGTAGCCAACCTTTGCTTCCTCCCAGCCTGAAGACGCGCGTCCGTGCGCCCGTCTCTGGCAGTGTGGCACATTCGGTGCGTCGCGTTAATGCCAGTCGGGCACTGCGGAGTTTGTGCAGTGCAGCATCAGATGTTCTTTCACCGTGAGGAGCGTTGGCAGCAGTCGGGTCACGCCCAGCCATGATGGGAAAGGCCTATGCTGCCCCAAAAAACTGCTAGATCCACTGGAGATCAACCCACCTCGACCAGCTCCAGCGCCTCCCTGCTGGGCCCCTGAATCATGACGGCGCGCGTGTCGCCAAGGGCGTACGGTTCTTGCAGGAACGTCACACCTTCGCCGCGCAGTTTCGAGACCCACGCATCGAGGTCAGCGACGCTGAGCGCGATGTGATCCTGCAACTGCCCGCGCGGATCGACCAGCGGCTTATCGCCCTGGTTCGCATACCAGGTCAGCACGACATCGCCGAATTCCACCCCAGCGCGCGGCGTGCGGAACATGCCTTCGCGGTTCAATGCCGGCCAGGTGCGATCCGCGCCGCGCGGGACGCGGCAGGTGTCCTCGGTCACCGATACCGGACCGAAGCTCGCCCGCGGCGGCGCGTTGAGGTGCTGCTGGTACCAGAGCTGCGCGCAGAACGGGTGCTCCTGCCACATATGCACGTGGTTGAAGCGCTCGGTCGGATAGTCGCCGACATACTCGACGAGCGCATTGTCCGGTCCGCGCATGTAGGCGAACCCGCCGCCGCCCGGCGGCTGCACGTTTCGGGCACGGGCGTCCGCGATCTGCGTCGTCGTGAGGCCGAGCACATTGCCGACGTTCGGCCAGGTGTCGCTGCTGATCAGCACCGAGCCACCCTCGTCGGTGGTATAGAGCGGTAGCAACGCGACGTCGGCACGCTGGCGATAACTGGCGATGCGCTCGCGTATCGCGGGAATATGCCAGCCGAAATGCCAGATCGCGCTTTGCGGTTTGCTTACCGGCGGCTGGTCCACCTTGTTGAACAGGACCATTACGTTGTTGGGCGAGAGCAGCGCCGGGAAACCACCCCATGTACCTTTCGCCGTGCTGGGGAATTGCCGGTTGTACCAGTCGATCGCCGCGTTGGGATCGATCGAATTCAGATGCAGATGGTGGAAGCCGGGAGTCGGCAGCATGGCGCTCCTCCTGATTGCGCTTGACCATGCGCCGGGGCATGGCAAGCAGACGATATACTGCAGAGGGATGATGATGCGGCCGCGACCGCGCGGGCAAGACCTTCCTGGCGCGCGCTTCGCGCACGTGATCGCTGCTACGGTCGGCAGCCGGTACGTGGGACCGCCGGCCGGCGCGTTGCTGCTGTCGCCCCTCTGACCTAGTCTACCCATGAGTAGGGAGGACCGACCCATGGACCTGCGATTCACCCCGGAAGAGACCGCCTTTCGCGAGGAAGTCCGCACTTTTATCCGCGACAACCTGCCAACCGACATTCGTGACCGCATGCGCCTCGGTCACGGCCCGCGCAAGGAAGACACGGTCCGCTGGCAGCGCATTCTCAACAAGAAGGGCTGGGCGGGCATGTCGTGGCCGAAGCAGTGGGGCGGCCCTGGCTGGTCGGCGATCCAGAAGATGATCTTCCTCGAAGAGAACCAGGTCGCGCCGGCGCCCGAGCTCTCGTCGTTCAACATCACCATGATCGGGCCCGTGCTGATCCAGTTTGGCACGGACGAACAGAAGAAGCGGTTCCTGCCGCGCGCGGCGAATTTGGACGACTGGTGGTGTCAAGGATTCTCGGAGCCTGGTGCCGGTTCCGATCTCGCGTCGCTGAAGACGGCAGCGAAACTTGAAGGCGATCACTACGTGGTCAACGGCCAGAAGATCTGGACGTCGACGGCGCATCATGCCGACTGGTGCTTTCTTCTGGTGCGCACCAATCCCACCGCTGCCAAGCGTCAGGAGGGCATTTCCTTCCTGCTCGTTGATATGAAAACGCCGGGCATCACCGTACGGCCGATTATCTCAATCGACGGCAGCCACCACCTGAACGAAGTGTTCTTCGACGACGTTAAGGTGCCGGTGAACATGCGCGTCCATCAGGAGAACAAGGGCTGGGATGTCGCCAAATTCCTGCTCGGCAATGAGCGCACCGGAATCGCACGCCTTGGCAAGTCGAAGGAGCGGGTGAAGGCGGCGAAGGAGATGGCCCATCAGGTCAATGCCAACGGCCGCCCGCTGATCGAGGACGCGGCGTTCCGCCAGCGGGTCGCGCAGTTGGAAGTGGACATGCAGGCACTGGAGATCACGCAGTATCGCGTGGTCTCCGCTTACGACAAGGCAGAGGGGAACGGCAGGCCGGACCCGCTCTCGTCGGTGCTGAAGGTGAAGGGCACCGAACTGCTGCAAGCGACAACGGAGCTCGCAATGGATGTCGCCGGGCCGATGTCGATGCCAGTCTGGGCTGAGGAACTCGTGGCGATGAACGAACCGGACGACATGCTGGAAGCGGCAAGCGCTTCGACCGGCAGTTACCTGTTCCTGCGCGCGGCATCGATTTACGGCGGCACGAACGAAATCCAGAAGAACATCCTCACGAAGGCCGTGCTGGGGCTGTAGCGTTCATGTCTCCCCCTCCTCCAAGGGGAGGGGCATCCTTCCGCCTTCCTCCAGTGGGAAACGACCATGGATTTTGATCTCTCCGACGAACAACGACTGCTACAGGATACCGTCACGCGCCTGATGGCGGGCCGTTATGCATTCGACCAGCGCAAGCAATACCTGAAGACGCCGGAAGGTTATTCCACGGCGGTCTGGTCGCAATACGCCGAGCTCGGTCTGCTCGGCCTGCCCTTTGGCGAAGAGTACGGGGGCTTTGGCGGCGGTGCCCAGGAGATCATGCTGATCATGCAGGCCTTCGGCCACGCACTCATTCTGGAGCCGTACTTCGCGACCGTGGTGCTCGGCGGAAACGCATTGCAGCGCGCCGGCAGCGACGCACAGAAATCTGCGGTGCTGCCGGCGATCGCCGAGGGCCGTATGAAGCTAGCCTTCGCGCATTCCGAGCGCCAGGCGCGTTACGATCTGGCGGATGTCGTCACCACGGCGAAGCGTAGTGGCAATGGCTGGGTGCTGGACGGCGCAAAGTCAGTGGTGATCCACGGCGATTCCGCCGACAAGCTGGTGGTCAGCGCGCGCACCTCGGGCGAGCGCTACGATGAAGACGGTATCACCCTGTTTCTGCTCGACGCCAACGCACCCGGCGTCGCGCGCCGAGGCTATGCAACACGCGACGAGCTGCGAGCAGCTGACATCGCGCTCGGCAACGTGCAGGTGGGTGATGCCGATGTGCTGGGTGAGGTCGACAGCGGGCTGATGGTCGTGCAGCGCGTCGTCGAAACAGGCATCGCCGCGACCGCCGCGGAATCAGTCGGCGCGATGGAAGCGATGCACAGCATGACGCTGGAATACAGCAAAACACGCGAGCAGTTCGGTAAGCCAATCGGCAGCTATCAAGTGGTGCAGCATCGCCTCGCTGACATGTTCATGACGATGGAACAAGGTCGCAGTATGGCGATGCTCGCGACGATGATGGTCGACCATCCCGATGACGCCGAACGCGCGCACAGGATGGCGATAGCGAAGGTCGGCGTCGGCCAGGCGGGGCGCTATGTGTCGCAGAGTGCCATCCAGATGCACGGCGGCATCGGCATGACAGAAGAATACGCCGTTGGTCACTACTTCCGCCGCTGCATGGTGATCGAGCGGCTGTTCGGGGACACCGCGTATTACCTGCAAAAGCTGGCGGAGGCGGTGCACTGAACCGACAATCGGCCTTCGGGAGGTTCATTCTTTGGAATCGCTCATCGTTTCCTGAGTCCTCCGGGATTGGTTCACGCGCAGGTTGCCGTCGGTAACCAAATCGGTTGGCGTTACGTCGGGATCTCGACTGCGGGGCCCAGACGCAATCTCTCCCGCGCGTCACGTGAGAGAGGTTGCCGCGCCGGGGGCGGGTGGCGCTGCCGCGGCCGGCGGCTGGTACGTCCGCACATAAGGGGGTATTGACCGATGACCAGACGGGTCGCCCGGCCTTTCTGTTCCTCCTCCGGGGCCGTACGGTAGGACCATCCACGCAAGGCGGTCCCCGGTTGCTCGCCAAGAGCAGCTCGGAAGCGAACATCGACGGGAGCCGGACTGTGTAGCCGCGCCGTGTCCCGCGGCTCTGCGAACCAGGTTTTTGTCTCGACTATCCAAACGTGGGCCCGGCGGTGATCACAGCAGGTGTTCCGCGCGGATGGGGAGTTCTCGCAGTCGCTTACCCGTCGCATGGAACACGGCATTCGCGACGGCCGCGTTCATACCGACGATGCCGATCTCGCCGATCCCCTTCACGCCGAGCGGATTGACCCGCGTGTCGTGCTCCGGAACCATGATGATCTCGACCGAGGGCACGTCGGCGTTCACCGGAACCATGTAGTCGGCAAGGTTGGTGTTGATCAGACGGGCCGACACCGGGTCCACTTCGGTCGCCTCGTGCAATGCGGACGAGATGCCCCAGATCGCCCCGCCCATATACTGGCTACGGGCCGTGACCGGATTGATGATGTTGCCGGAAGCGAAGGCCGAGACCACGCGTGGCACGCGGATCTGGCGCGTGACGCTATGGACGCGCACTTCCACAAAATGCGCGCCGAAGGCATAGGCGGTGACGTCCTTACGGCTGTCGCCCCGGCTCATGAGCGGACGGCCTTCGTAGAGACGCGCGAGCGCATCGGCGGAAAGGCCGGCCGGGATGTTCTCGGCATAGACCTCCAGACGAGCGCCGGTACGAGGCACGGCCTTGCGTAACGGCTCGCTCTGCCCATTCGCATGGCGCAGCGCGCCGCCCGACAAGCTGAGCGTTGCAGGGTCACCGCCGTGGAACGGGCTGTCCTTGGCTTGCACGGCGGCTTCGGCCAGGCGCCGCCTGATCTCCTCGCAAGCCTTGACGACGACATGGGTGGTCGAAGCCGCGTTGTTCGAGCCACCCGCCGGCGGAACCGGCGGCAGTTCGCTGTCGCCCAGTTGCACGATCACGTCCGACACCGCCAGGCCGAGCGCTTGAGCGGCGGTGATGGCGATCGTGGTATAGGCGCCGGTGCCGATCTCATGCGCCGCCATTGAAACGTGCGCGCGCCCCCCCGGCGTGATCGAAATGCGCGCGGCCGCCGGCCCGATGTTGTTGGGATAGAACGAGGTGGCGCAGCCATAGCCGACCTGCCAAACGCCGTCCCGCATCGAGGCGGGCTTCGGGTTGCGCCGTCGCCACTCGAACTTGTCCGCCGCCTGGTCGAAGCACGGCATCAGCAGGCGGGAAGAGAACGGCAGGCCCGAGACCGGGTCGGTTTGCGTGTCGTTGGCGCGACGCAGCTCGATCGGATCCATGTTGAGCGCGTAGGCGAGCTCATCGATGGCACTTTCCAGTGCGAACATATAGGGCACCTCGGCCGGTGCCCGCATGAAACCTGGCGTGCTGCGGTCGGCGTGCACCACATTGACCGCCGTCGCGATCGTCGGGGACGCATAGAGCCGGGATGTCGCCTCTACCCCGGCGACCTTGTAGCTGGAGGGACGCGACGTCACTTCCCAGCCCTCGTGGAACACGGAGGTCAGTTTACCGTCCGCCGTCGCGCTGAGCCGGACATGCTGACGCGTCTCGGCTCGGTAGGTGGCGATGGTGAAGCCCTGTGCACGGGTCGGCACGAGCTTGACCGGGCGGCCGAGGCGCTTTGCCGCCAGCGCGATCCAGGCGGTGCGCGCTGTGACGCTTCCTCTGGAGCCAAACGCCCCACCGACGAAGCGGGAGACCGTGCGCACATCCGCCGGGTCGATGGCGAGCTGCCGGGCGATTGCCGCCTTTAGCCCCCACATGAACTGTGTTGGCTCGTAAATGGTCAGTTGCTTGCCATCCCAGGCACAGGTCGTGGTGAACAGTTCGATCGGATTGTGGTGCTGGGGCGGCGTGGCGTAGTGCGCGTCGACCTTGACCGGCGCGGCGGCAAAGGCCGCGGCCGCCGCTTTCCGTTTGCCGTGATCGTCCTCCGCGGGGCCGCTGGCGCGTCCTGGTGCCACAGCCTGCACCTCGGCACCGGGCGCGTCGAAGCTGGCGGAAGGCGGCTCGGCCACCGTGTTCGCCCGGATCTTGCCGGCAGCCTCGGTCGCTGCCTCGAATGTGTCGGCCACCACGACGGCAATGATCTGCCCATCATGCCAGATGCGGTTACTTTCCAGCGTGGTGGTGGTGGGACCGCCATCCGGACCGGGCGGCGATTTGACCTGGTTGCCGACTGTCTCAAACGTCAGGATGTCCAGCACCCCTGGAACCGCCTTCGCTGCGGTCAGGTCAAAGCCGGTGATGTGGCCGCGCGCGATGTCGCTTGTGACCAGACAGGCGAAAGCCGGGTTGGCAATCTGCTCGTCGGAGGCGTAGCGCGCCGCGCCGGTGACCTTCGCGACACCGTCGACGCGGGGCGTGGGTGTGCCAATCAGGATGGCGGGATCGATGGTCATGTCAGACCTTCCTGCTTGGGGTTGGCATCGCCTTCGCTTCCATCAGGGCACACACCACGGTCTGGCGCCCCAGTGTCAGCTTGTAGTCGTTGTGGCCATGCCCGACCGCGCCCTCCATCGCGAC
>JASHQG010000707.1 GCA_030037665.1 Acetobacteraceae bacterium | reverse complement strand
CACCTGATGACCGATACCCTGCCACCTGCCCATCTCCGCCGTTTCGAGGACTACCGCATCGGCGCCGTCTACGATCTCGGTGGTTTCTGCCTCACAGAATCGGAGATCATCGAGTTCGCCAGCCGCTACGATCCGCAGGCGATGCACACCGACCCAGCCTGGGCTGCCGGCAGCCCCTTCGGCGGGCTGATCGCGAGCGGCTGGCACACGGTCGCCGCCACGATGCGGCTGATCGTGCTCAATTTCCTGCCCTCCAAGGGCCTGGTGTCGCCTGGCATCGACGAGCTCCGCTGGCTTCTGCCGGTCCATCCGGGCGAGGCCATGGTGGCCCGCGCCACCATTCTGGATGCCCGACGCTCGCGTTCACGCCCGGATCGCGGCCTGATCCACGGCCACATCGAGGTACTCAACCCGACCGGTGAGCCGGCGTTCAGCATGAAACCGATGAATTTCATCCCCTGTCGCGAATCGCTTGCGTCGCCAGACTGACCCTCCGATCATGCGGGCATGCAAGTCCGCCCCGAACTGAGTTGTATGAAATGCGCCGCCTTCTGCTGCCGCATGGCGGGCTATGTCAGCGTCAGTCGCGCGGACATCCGCCGGCTCGCCAAGCACCTTGGCCTGACTGTACGGGCCTTCGAGGAAAAGCACATCGTCGAAAAGACCCGCAAGGGAGAGAAGCGGATCAAGCGTGGCTACGACGCCTGCCAGTTCCTGAAAGGGAACCGCCTGTGCGGTGTGTACGAGGCGCGTCCTAAGGATTGCCGCGGCTATGTCTGCTGGGACCAGGACGATGATACGGTCTACCGCTTCGCCGAGTTCTATCAGCACAGCGTCGCCCGGGTGCGCCGCGACGAGGCCGAGGAGCGCCGCAAGGGTGAGCGGTAACCCCTGCACTGGCACCCCAACAAGCCGCATTTTCCCGCAAACGTTGCCCTCCCCGATCAACCTCCAGGTTCCCTGAGATGGGAGAGGCAACCGTGGACGGGCGCAGCGGCGCCAGGCATATCGCTCATGGTGATGGCGTCGATTGATCGGTTCTGCTCGCCGCATCGCTGGCCGCCGAGCGGTCCTGCTGCGACCCGGCCCGGCGTTACCGCCCGAATGGCAGCCGACGGTGTCGACAATGCGATCGACCGAGGGACGCCCGTCGGCCCGTGGCCGGTCGGACGGCACGTCGTCGCCGATTCATCGTGACAACCAACCGGCCCGGCTGCTCCGCCACGGTCGGCGTTGCCTGCGGCTGCGCATCCGGGCCAGCGCAGTCCAGTCCATCCCGACGCTATCTTCAGCCTCGACCGGCGTTATACCGGGCCAGATCTCCGGGCCTGCCGCGGCAGCCATCGGATCGGCGCTGGTGGACATTGGCCTTGGCACTGGCGGGTGGACGCCGCTCGCCGCCGCGTCTGGTTGTCGTCGCGATCGCCGATCCCGCGTTGAGCACGATCGTGGTCCGGCCAGTGCAGCAGCCCCTGATCCCAGGATCAACGCTGCCATGTGGTTCAGTGAGATGGTCCGCTGGTGTCCGCCTTGCCTGGGCCGCACGCTCTTCGTCGGGTTGTGTTCCCACGCGCGCCGAACGGCGATGACATCGTGGTGCTTTTGCCCGGCAGTGTTGCTGGGCGACGTTCGTGCGGTGGGGCCGGCCGAGCGAGGCCGATCCACTGGGCAGCCGCCGCCGTTCAGCAGGCGGACCGCATTCTCCATCGGCGTTATCGCGACTGTAGCCGAAAACTGCCGCCCGATCAGTCACGCCGCTCCGAACCTCGATGTGGCGGTCGCGATGCTGTCTGGCCTGATGCGTGCGGTATCAGGGCTGACCGGAACGCGTTAGGCTGAAGCGATAGCGCGGGCTGAGGCAGCGGCTGATGGCACGAGCCGTCTATCGAATATCAGGCGGCCGAGCAGCACGGAGGCGGCCGCCTGTCGGCAGCATGGGGGAGGAAACCAAATGAGCCGATTGTTCGGGAATATGCGCCAGGTCGGAATCGTCGTCCGCGACATCGAAGCTGCCATGCGACACTGGGTAGACGTGTGCGGGGTCGGTCCCTGGTTCTATGTGGATCGGCTGCCAGTCACTGGCTTCACCTACGCCGGCGTGCGCTATGACGACGTGCACGTCTCGATCGCGCTTGCAAATTCTGGCGACGTGCAGCTCGAGCTCATCCAACAGCGCTGCGACACGCCGAGCATGTACCGTGACTTTCTTGCCGCGGGACACGAAGGTATGCAGCACTGGTCGACCTGGCCGGACAACTATGACGAGATCTATCAGCGCGCACTGGCATCCGGCTATACAGTGGGTCAGGAAGGCAACAGTCCACGCGGACGGTTCGTCTATTTCCGCAATGAGGGACATCCAGGCACAGTCATTGAGATGGCGCACGCCACGCCAACACGCCTGCGGATCTTCGACGCGATTCGCGCGGCAGCGGTGGGGTGGGACGGGCGCGATCCGATCCGAAGGCAGTGGCCGACGTAAATGCCGATCGCTGCCACGACGCCGGATTGAGCCGCGACGCGGACCGACAAAGGCGCACCAGCGCCAACGCTGAGGGCCACGCCGCAGATCACCGTGCGTGGCGCCGCTACCCGTGTCGTTTCGCTCCACAGCCTTGGCCGAATCGCGGGACACGCTTGGCTGTTTGACGCGGGGACTACAGCGATTTCGTGCTCCAAATCGTATCAAGCAGATTTTTCCAGCAAATACGGCCAGGTGTGAACCACAGGGTCGCGATTGATGAGGCCGATAGCGGCCACGATGCGGTCCTTGAGTTCCTGTTTGGAAACAACACGGATTTAGCGGAGGGCCGAGCGCGTCAGCTTGGAGAAGAAGCCCGCCACGATATTCAACCCGGAACCGTGCTTGGGCGTGAAAGTGAACTGGAAGCGGCCGGCCGGCCGGCCGGCAATCCAGCTCCTGGTCTCCCGCGAGATATGAGCCGAATGACTGTCGAGGACCAGGTGGATCGAGGTATCGGCGGGATAGGCGTCATCGAGAAGCTTGAGGAATTCGACGAACTCGCGGCATTGCCCGTTCGATCGCCCGTCGTCACGCCGCCATGATCCCTGTCTCCAACAAATTGCGAATCGGAGTTAGGGTACAAGGCATTCGCAGTCAGATTAATCGCCATCCGGAATGATCAGTGTCACACAATCGCTGCACCAGGACTTCAGCCACCGTATAAGGATCAATCCCCTTGTCCAGGGCAGCGCGGATTGCACCAGTCATCCACAGCAACTCGTGGTCACCATCGTCTTCATCGCGGTTGCCATGATTGAGGTCCATCTGACCATCATAGATCGACAGGCCAATCCAGAGAACTGCGCGGGGGGCAATGGCGATGCCTTGCGGGCGCTTGCCCTTACCGATGTCGGCTTGGTTCAGAGAGGACCGAACCATCGTCGTAGGGCAGGGTAAGCTGGGCCGAGCTCACGTAATACCTGGCGGCGGCTGTAAATGATCCACGGCCCACTTGATTAAGGCAGCAGTGGTCGGGATCTGTAGCTTGACCTTAATCTGCGCTGCCGCATAGGCCGACAAGCGGTAGCTGAGGTTTAGCTCGTCCGCGATTTCGGCGAGGGTCCTGCCACGTCCAAGCAATTCCAGCACCTGACGCTCGCGCGGCGACAGGCTTCGCAGCGGATCGCCTTCGAGGCCAGCCGTCATCACCGCGATCTGTTCTGCCATGCCGGGCGTGAGGAAAATACCGCCGTCGCCCACCTTATCGATCGCCTGCAGAATGACATCAGGATTGTCGTTCTTGGTTATGTATCCGCTGGCGCCGGCCTCCAATGCGCGCGACGCGATGGCCGGGTCTTCGTACATACTGAACACGATGATCTTTCGGTCGGGCTGTGTTGAGATGAGCGTTGCTAGCAAATCCAGGCCATTGCCGTCGGGCAGTCGCAAATCCAGCAGGATGAGATCAGGTGAGAAGCTGCCCGCCATGTCCAGGCCGGAAGCGGCGGTGGTGGCCTCGGCGACTTCCACACCCTGCTTGGCCTGCAACATAAGGCGACAGGCAGTGCGCACGATGGGATGGTCGTCAATCAACAGAATCCGCATGCGCGGTCTCCATCGCCCGCGGTCCGTGACTGGGCACCGTAGTGGCGACGATAACACCAGGCCGCGCGGTGCTGACGGAAAGTGAGCCGCCGACCTGACGAACGCGCTCCATCATGCCCGGTAACCCAAAGCCATAGCGAAACGACGTCGGCAGGCCGCGCTCGTTCTCGCGAATCGTCAAGGTGAATTGTTCCGTTGGTTCGCGCGCGAGCCGCACCTCGATTGCAGTACCTTTGGGCTGCCGCACTGCATGGGTGACCGCCTCTTGCGTAGCCCGGCACGGTGTCAGCGCGACAGTTTCATCCGGGGTATCCAGACCGGTGAGGACGTCGAGTGACCGCGCAATGTTGAGGGACCGGGTATGCCACGATGACAACAATTGGCGCAGCGCCTCGGACCGTCCCATCTGTTCCAGCACGAGCGGCTGGACGCGCTCCAGCATGCGGTAGTTCACGCGCTGGATGCCGTCGGTGAGTTCCGCGATGGACTGCGCCCGTGCAAAGATGTCGGCGCAGGTTGGCACGACCTTCATGATGCAAGCTGCCTCGGCGCGGATGCCGAACAGCACTGGTCCAAATTCGTCGTGGAGTTCTGCCGCGACTTCCTGTCTCTCGCGGTCCTGCAGCGACAGAAGCCGGCCGATCAACAAACGATTATCCGAAGTGACGCTTTCCAACGATGCAGCGAACAGATTGAACTGAGGGCAGCCTGCGCAAGCTCGGCGAGGGGTATGTCTGCGATCGGTCGGTAATCGCCATGTTCCCGACGGCGGAAGCCCTTGGTCAGCAACTGCAGCGGACGCAAGGATTGCCGCGCAGTCACCAAAAGACCCCCTACAGTCAAGAGAGACAGCCCGATGACTATAAGTGAAAATAGTTCCACCTCACCGATGATTTCATCGATCTCATCCGTCGGGTGCTACTGAACCATGAGCCTGCCGACGGTGTTGCCACGCACGACAACCGGA
>JASHQG010000706.1 GCA_030037665.1 Acetobacteraceae bacterium | reverse complement strand
CGTGATGGCCGGACGGGCCGCACCCGGCGCCGATGTGACCATCATGGACGCCGGCAAGCCCATCGGCCATGCCACCGCCGACGCCGGCGGCAGCTGGGTCTTCACCACCACTGCGCCGCTGCCCCCCGGCGCGCGGCAGCTCACCCTGGCCGAGCGTCTGCCGGACGGCACCGAGCACCAGGGCGACACCCCGGTGCTGTTGTCCGTCCCGGCGACCGCCGCCGCGCCGCCGCTCGCGGTCGCGACGGGTCCCAACGGCGCGCCGCAAGTCCTCGCCGGACCGGTGCCGACGCAGCCAGGCAAGCTCGGCCTCGGCGCGTTGAGCTATGGCGAGCAGGGCGACGTGCGCCTTGCGGGCCAGGCGCCACCGGGCGCCCAGGTCCGCGCCTATGTTGATAACCAGCCGGTCGGTACGGCGACTGTGGGCCCGGACGGTCGCTGGACGCTCGCTCCGAAACACCCGATCGCGGCTGGCGCGCACCAGCTGCGGCTCGACCAACTCGGCGCCAGCGGTCGCGTCACCGCACGTGTCGAGCTGCCGTTCCAACGTGAGCCGCTGGCCGGGCAGTCGTTGGCGGCAGGCAGCACGATTGTGCAGCCGGGCAATTCGCTCTGGGTGATCGCGCATCACGCGTATGGCGCCGGCACGCGCTATACGGTCATCTTCGCGGCGAACAAATCGCAGATCCGCGACCCCAACCTGATCTACCCCGGTCAGGTCATCAACGTGCCCCCATCGGTGGACACCAAGGCCGGCGTCGCCGCTCAGGATTCGTCGAACGCGTCCAACTGAGACGGTGAGCCGCGCGGTCAGTCGCTGATCGCCGCGAGCCGCGCGGCGACGGTCATCGGCAGGGCGCGAAGGATCTGCGCGCGGTTTGCGAGACGCTTGCCGCAGGATGTTGAACCAACCATAAACGTGGCGGCATGGCACTGGCTGATAACATCCGCCACGAGCTGGCTCCGCCGCATCCCGCAGGCCGGCCGTTCATCATTGGCGGCCTGGTCGCGCTTGTGCTTGGCCTTGTGCTCGGCCGCTGGCTGTCCTGGGTGGGCCTCGCCTTCACCTTGTTTTGCTTGTTCTTCTTCCGCGACCCCGAGCGTGTTCCGCCGGGCCGACCGGGCGCGATCCTGGCGCCGGCAGACGGGCGCGTGGTGTCGATCGCGCCGAGCGCGCCGCCCGCCGAGTTAGGCCTGGGCAACGTTCCGCGCTGGCGTGTGTCGATCTTCCTCTCGATTCTGAATGTGCACGTCAATCGGGTGCCGGTGGATGGCACCGTGACGCGTGTCGCCTACCGACACGGCGCGTTCGTCAACGCCAGTCTGGACAAGGCGAGCGAGGGGAACGAGCGCAATTCGATCGCGCTGCGCCTGCACGACGGACGTGAGATCGCGGTGGTGCAGATCGCCGGGCTGGTGGCACGCCGCATCCTGTGCTCGCTCAGCGAGGGCGACGCGGTGAGGGCCGGTGCACGCTTTGGCATGATCCGCTTTGGCAGCCGGACGGATCTGTACTTGCCGGAAGGTGTCCGGCCACTGATCGCCGAAGGCCAGACGATGATCGGTGGCGAGACGGTGATCGCGGAGCTCGCGATATGAGATGGTGCCGGAGCGGGGAGCCCGCCCTCCCCTTCGGAGAACGGGTGAAGGGAGCAACGATCGAAAGCGTTGCCGTGTATCTGGGACAGACGTCTCCCCTGCGACCGCTCACGAAGGGAGCAGCGAAAGGGCAGTCAGCATGACGATCCCTCCCCGCACCGATTGGCCGAATGGCGCGCGCGTATCGCCGATCCGCCGGCTGCGCCGCCTTCGTCCGCGTGCCCGCCCGCGCTACCAGGGACCGTCGTTCAACCGCATCGTCCCGAACCTGCTGACGCTGCTCGGTCTCTGCGCTGGCCTGACAGCCATGCGCTTCGGGTTGGAGACACGCTTCGGTGCCGCGGCAGTGGCGATCTGCGTCGCCGGCGCGATCGACGGGCTGGACGGGCGCATTGCCCGCCTTCTCAAGGCCACGTCGCGTTTCGGCGCCGAATTCGACAGCCTGGCCGACTTCCTGTGCTTCGGCGTGGCGCCAGCGTTCACGCTGTATCTCTGGTCGCTGCAGCGCGCCGGCGCGTTCGGCTACACGCCATGCCTGTTGTTCGCGGTCTGCATGGCGTTGCGTCTGGCGCGGTTTAACGCGTCTCTGGATGGCGCGCCGAAGCCTGCCTACGCCTATAATTTCTTCACCGGCGTGCCGGCACCCGCCGGCGCCGGACTGGCCTTGTTCCCGCTGTTTGTTGGTCTGGAAGCGAAGTCGCTTGGCTGGATCTGGCTGCTCAGCATCGTGCAATACCCGCTGTTTCCCGCATTCGTGCTGACCGGGACCGCGTTGTTGCTGGTGTCCACGCTGCCGGTGTGGAGCTTCAAGAACTTCAAGATCCCCGCCGAATACGTGCTGCCGTTGCTGCTCGGTACCGGCATTTTCGCTGCCGTGCTGGTTGCGGATCCCTGGGCCGCGCTGGCCGCCGGTGGGCTGATCTACCTGGGCATGCTGCCATTCAGCGTCCGCAGCTTCCGCCGCCTGCGGCGCGAGGCGGAAGGCCCGCATCCCGATGCCGGCGAGGCAGACGCGCTGCACGGTTAGCGACGCTGCGTCGTCGCGTCCTGCCGGTACCGATAGAGGCAATCGGCCCGTCCGTGCTCGATGCGGTCGGCCTGGTCGGCCGACGGTGGACGAACCTGAGGTCCGCGCGAATGTTCGGCGAACGATCGACGAGACAGTCGCCGCGTGGCGTTATGCTGACGCGAGCGCGTCGTCGCGCACGCTGACGCTTGTCTGATTTTGGGAGTCCGGCATGTCCACTGCGCCGTCCAACGCCGTCCGCGGTCCGTCGCCGTTGCGTCGTCTGCCGGACCACAAGCTGCTGCTTGGCTTGTTCCTGCCGATGCAGCAGGGCGCGTGGAGCCCGTCTCGGGCGCCGCGGTCGACGTCGTGGACCTTCGATTACATCGCGCGCTGCACCATGATGGCAGAGGAGCTCGGGTTCGACCTGACGTTCGGACTCGCGCAATGGCTCGGCAAGGGCGGGTATGGCGGTGCGATGCGGTTCAGAGAGCACGAAGTGGATCCCATCATCGCCAACGCAGCATTGGCGGCGATGACGAAGCGCATCGTGCTGATCAACACCGTGCACGTGCTTTATGGGTGGCATCCACTGCACCTGGCGAAATTCGGCGCCGCGATGGACCACATCAGCGGCGGGCGCTGGGGTATTAATATCGTCACCGGCTACAAGCCCAGCGAATATCGCATGTTCGGTCTGGAGCCGATCGAGCATGATCGGCGCTACATCATGGCCGACGAATTCACCACGATCATGGAAAGGCTGTGGAGCGAGGATGAGGAATTGACGTTCGATGGTCGGTTCTGGAAGACAGAGCGCGCATTCCTGGCGCCCAAGCCCGGCGAGCGGCGGCCGTTCCTGGTGAATGCCGCATCATCGCCGGCGGGACTGGACTACGCAGCAAAGCACTCGGATCTGATCTTCATCACCAGCCCGACCGGAGCAGACCCGACGCAGGCACGCGGGTCGCTGCCAGCGCATATTGCGAAAATCAAGGCGCTGACTCGCAGTTATGGGCGCGAGGTGAAGACGATCATCAATCCGCACGTGATCTGTCGCTCGACCGAACGCGAGGCCCGGGCAGCTTACGACGCGATCCTCGAACATCAGGATCCGGTAGCTGCGGACAATTTCGTGCAGACGTTCCAGAGCGGCGATACCGCGTCGTGGCGTGGGCACACACGCGCACAATGGGTGATCGGCGGCAATGTGCATCTGGTCGGTTCACCGGAGCAGATTGTCGATTGGTTCGTGCAACTCCACGCCGCAGGATGCGATGGCGTTCAGGTCAATTTCTTCGACTACCTGCCAGACCTGGCATTCTTCGGCCACGAGGTACTGCCGCTGATGCGTGAGGCCGGGCTACGGAATACGTGACGGTTCGCGGCCGCGTCCGTCAGCATGGCGCGGCAGCCAGGCATTGCCGCTGTGCGACCGGCAAGGCCATCCGTGGCGCACCGGGGACGAGCAGCACTGCGGGTTCTGCTGCTTTGGTAATGATCGCGCACACTCGAAGAACCTGAGAACGCCACAGGCATTTGAATGTGAGCGCCGAGATTCGGGGCCGCTCCGGTGAATCACGGCGACGTCCCTCTCATGCCGAAGCCGGACATGGGCAGCGGGTAGTTGCATGCGCGGCCCGAATTCAGCGTCGCGGGCTTCGCGCCGCGGGAGGCGATGCTGAACCTCTCCCTGGCAAAAGGGATGTTCACAAACAGGGGCTTGCGCACTGCATCCGTTCACTTGCACGATTAACAGGCGGGAACCTATAGTTGTGCAGTAAACCGTGGGAGGGACCCTATGCCCACCGAGGAGGTGGTCAATCTGGACCTCGCTTCAGCGCACGGGCAACGAAAGAGACTCTGGCTGCGTGTCGGCGCTCCAATCGGCGGCGTGTTGCTCGTCATCGCCGCGATCCTTGCCATTACTCTCTATACTGATCGCGTCAACCGAGCCGGCGTGATCGCACTCTCCAATACGCTGCTCGCCGGGCTGCAGGACCGAATTTCGCATCAGGTCAGCGGCTATCTCGATCCTGCTACACGCGCCGCCCTGCTCGCGCGCGACATGACGTCGCGCAATGCCGTGCCAGACAACGGCGCGGTGCTGGAAGCTTATGCGGCCAGCGCACTGAATCAGCTTCCGCAGATCGATGCGTTCTATGTCGCGGACCGGCAAGGCGACTTCATGATGGTACGCCGCGGAGAGAATGGCGGCACCGCGACCAAGGTGATCCACAACGCACCAGGCGCTCGCCAGGTGATGTGGGTCTACCGAGACAAGACCGGCCACGTCATCCGCACCGAGGCAACGCCCACGGATGAATACGACCCCCGCACGCGCGAGTGGTACCAGGGCGCACTCAAGACGACGAACGTGTTCTGGACCGGTGTCTATATCTTCTTCACCGCTCGAGCCCCGGGCGTTACTGCCGCGATCCGCATGGGCGATCAGGCCGGAACCGTCTTCGGTGTCGATATCACGCTCAAAGCACTTTCGAGCTTTCTTGGAGCCCTGCACATCGGCAACAGCGGGCGCGCCGTCATCATCGATGATACCGGCCATCTGATCGCTGCGCCGGACAGCAGTCGGCTCCTGCGCGGCGAAGGGACTCACCTTGCGACGGCACAGATCGACCAGATCGGCGATCCGGCTCTTGCGAGCGCCTACGATCATTTCCGAATTGAGGGCTACGGCAGTCGACTGATCACGGTCAATCGCGAGCAGCTTGTCTCAATCGCCGCCCACCTGCCGGCAGCTTCCCAGAACTGGTCGCTCCTGATCGTCGTGCCGGAAAAGGACTTCACCGGATTCGTCGCCGCCAACAGCCGCCACGCGTTGGGACTCTCACTGATCGTCGTCGCGCTCACTGCTCTGCTTGCCGGCCTGCTCGTGCGCCAGGGCCTGCGCGCGGACCGCACGGCCCGCCTGCTGCTCGATCGTGGGCGCGCCGTGGAGCGCCAGGGCGCCGCCTTCGCCGCTCTCGCCCGCCAACCCGATTTCATGGACCCCACCCGCGAGGCCCCGATGCAGGCGCTCACCGAGACGCTGGCCGAGCTCGCCGCTGCGCGGCGCACGAGCGTCTGGCGTGTGAGCGACGGTGGGCACAAGCTCGCATGCGAGGATGCCTTCGAGCGCGAAAGCGCGGGCCATGTCGGCGGGCTCGAGCTCGCGCGCGCCGAGCTCCCGCAGTTCTTCGGCGCCCTCGCCAACGGGGAGCCGATCGGCAGTGATGACGCCGCCAACGACAGGCGCACGGCAGAGCTGCATCGCGTGCTCATGCATCCCTTCAACAGCCGGGCACTCGCCGCCGTGCCCGTCATGGTGGGTGAGCGGCTCGGTGGGGCGATCCTGCTTGAGGACGCCGGACGGCTCGCGGAGGCACGTGATCTGCTGCCCGCGATTGCCAGCATGCTGGCAATCCGGATGCGTGACCCGGCGATGGAAGAGACCCGCGCGCTCGCGGCAGAAGCACCGGCGGGCTGGGATCAGATGGCACCGATATTGACGCCTCCGGGCGAGCGCAATTTTGCCGCCGATCTTGCTCGGCACGGCCTCGATACGGACACCATCGGCGCCGATGTATTTCCTGCCGTCGCTGTCATGGTGGTGAGGTTCAGCGACCCGGTGGCGATCGCGGCGCGCCACCGGGAGGGGGACAGCAGCCTCGCCGACCGGATCGGCGAGGCGCTGCAGGAAATCGCCGAGCAGCAGGGCATCCCGTACATGAAGCTCGTGAGCCAGGAGGTGGTTGCCGCCGCCGGGTTCAGTGCCGGCGATGACAAGGCTATCCTGCGCATCGCCGCCGCAGCGCTCGCGGTGCGCGAGCGCTGCCTCGAGCTTTTCGAGGATTGCGGGCGCCAGCCGGGCTTCCGGATCGGCATCGACCACGGCATCGCCATCGGCAGCCAGGTCGGACGCCATCCGCGTCTCTTCAATCTCTGGGGTGAGGCCGTACGCACCGCCGACATCATGGCTGCCTCTGCCGTTGGCGCAGCCTCGATCCAGGTGAGCGAGGCGGCCTATCAGCTCCTCCGCCATCAATTCCTGTTCCGCCCGCGCGGCAGCTTCTATCTCCCCCACGTCGGCGCGGCACGGACCTTCATCCTCGCGAGCCGGCTGTGAGCGCGACGGTTCCTGGCCTGGCCGCGCGGCGATCACGCTCCGTACTCGCCGCGATTGGGCGGTTCACGCGCCGGCGTGCCCAGTTCCTTCTCATGCTTGCCGCCCTGACCTGGGGCGTGCTGAGCGAGGTGATCCGTCCTGCCTCCTGGCGACGCACCGTGCGCGGCGAGTTTCGTCGCACGCTCCGCCAGGCCGTCGGCGGCGGCCTCGCCACCACGATGGTCACTGCCGTTCTTGCCGGCCTCGCGATGGTCGCCGAGGCGCTCTATTGGCTCGGCCTGGCCGGCCAGCAGCAGCTTGCCGGCCCGATCCTCGTCACTGTGCTCGTGCGTGAGATCACACCGCTGCTGATCGGTCTCATCCTGCTTGGACGCAGCGGCACCGTCGCTGTGCAGGAAGTGGGCGCGCTTCAACTCGGTGGGCAGACCCGGGCGCTTGCCGCACAGGGCATCGACCCGTTCCTCGTGCTCGTGCTGCCGCGCGCGGCGGCGCTCGCGCTTGCCAGCTTCACGCTTGGTGTGCTCTTCGCGCTCACCGCGCTGGTGATCGGTTTCGTGTCCGGCAGTCTGCTCGGATCCGTGCAGGGCTCGCTCTGGGACTTTCTCGACCACGTGCTCGCAGCGATGCAGGTTGTCGATTTCGCGGTCTTCCCCGCCAAAATGGTGCTGATCGGCCTCCTGGTGGCGCTCACCGCCTGCCTCACCGGGATGGGTGCGCGGCCCGGCGAAGACATGGCGAGCCTGCTGCCGCGCGGCTTCGTTCGTGGCCTGATCGCCATCATGATCGCAAGTCTCATCCTCAGCCTGGCAGCGTGATCGGATGCCGAATGCTGCCCCGATTCTGCAGATCAGCGAAGCCGAGCCGGACGCGGGAGCGGCGGACATGCCCCTGATTCCGTTTGCCCTCGATCTCTTGCCGGGTGACCTCGCGCTGATCGAAGCGCGGAACGCCGTCTGGGCGGCTGAGTTCGCAGATCTCTGCTCAGGCCTCGTCCCGCTTGCGCGCGGGAGTGTCCGCTTCCTGGGACACGACTGGGCGGCCATGCCCGAGATCCTGGCGGCGGCGCTGCGCGGGCGCATCGGCCGCGTACATGGCTTCGGCGCCTGGATTGGGTTTGCCGGGGTGGATCGCAACATTCTGCTGCCGCAGCTTCATCATTCGCGACGGGATGCTGGCGTGCTGCTCGAGGAAGCTGCCGAGCTTGCACGCTTCTTCGGTCTGCCCGGCCTGCCGCTGGTGCGACCCGAGGCGTTGGAGCCCGCTGATCTCGCGCGCGCTGCCGCTGTGCGTGCGTTCCTCGGCGAGCCACGCCTCGTGCTGCTGGAGAGCCCGGTGCGGGGCCAGTTCGCCGATCTCGTGCCACCCCTGCTCAATGCGCTGGCCGCGGCGCGTGACCGAGGCGCCGCCGCGATCTGGCTCACGGGGAGCGACCTGATCTGGAACGACCGCTCCTTCCCGGCCACGCAGCGTCTGCGGTTCACGGAACGCGGCCTGGCACCGCTGCGACCCGTCACATGATCCGGCTCCTGCGACACACGGACGAGTGGATCGGTCTCCTGGTGGTCGTGGCCGTGCTGATCTTCGTCGCTGCGATGCTCGAGGCCGGCGTGCTCAGCACTTGGTTCCGCCCCGTGGCGCATCTCAAGATCGTGCTGCCCCAGTCCGGTGTGGGCGGCCTCTCAGCCGGCGCCGACATCCAGGTCTTGGGCATACACTCGGGCACCGTCCGCCGCATCGTGCTGAATCCTAACCAGCAGATGTATGCCGAAGCCGACATTGATCAGCAGGCTGAGCCCTTCATCCGACGCGACAGCACGGCCGTGATTCGCCGCACCTTCGGCGTCGCGGGCGCCGCCTATGTCGATATATC
>JASHQG010000705.1 GCA_030037665.1 Acetobacteraceae bacterium | reverse complement strand
CAAGGCTCGCGACCGCGGCGCCGCGTGGGGCAGTACCCGCCCCGACGGCGAAGGGCGTCTCGCTGCAGGTCGCAATCTGGGCTCAGCACACGACCTGTTCAAAATCATACGCTAAGGCAGCGCGTGCGGAGGCTATCTTGGCAACACCGATGAGCTATGCGGTCAACTCTTCTTTTACCAATTTTACGGCCTTGCTGCCATGCCTGACGTAATACACGTCCACTGCTTCCTTCCTGGTAAAGAAACCATCGGTGCACCGCTTGTCCTGCTACATGGCTCGGGCGGCAGCGAATCCGACCTCATTCCGTTGGCGTCCAAATTGGCACCTAAGGCGGCAAAGCTCGGACTTCGTGGCACGGTTGCCATCGATGGAGGATATGCCTTCTTCCATCGCTTTCCAGATCGTCGGGTTGATGAGGCTGACATTGAGGCCAAAGCACCTGTGCTGGCGGAATTCGTCGAAGCATCTTGCGCCCGATACAACTTCGCCAGACGGCCCATTGCTATCGGTTTCTCCAACGGGGCAATCATGGCGGCAGCTCTGTTGCTGACCCAACCCGGCCTACTGGCAGGCGCGGTCCTGTTCCGCCCGCTCTCCCCGTTCACTCGCGATCTTCCGTACCGCCTGAACGGCACGCCAGTGCTGATTATCGACGGTAGGAAGGACAGTCGCAGATCACCCGGCGATGGCTTGCTACTGGCTGAGCGGTTGGTTCGTGCTGGAGCATTGGTGACCCACCGCGTTCTGCCGATCGGCCATTCGATCACCAACGAGGACGAGCAAATTGCGAGTGAGTGGCTTCGGGCGATTGGGCGTTGAATGATTTCGGTGAGATGGCTTTCACAAACAGCCGTTTGTGAAAGACATCTCCCGGACCGGGAGCGGGGCTCTGCTCGGCTATGCCCGCGTGTCCAAGGGGGACGAACAGACCAGCACCCTGCAAAAGAAGGCGCCCCGGGCCGCCGGCTGCAGACGCCTGTTCGAGGAGGCAGCGTCCGGCACGCGCTGGGACCGGCCAGAACTGCATCGGCTGCTCGACCATCTGCGCGAAGGTGACACAGTCGTCGTCTGGAAACTCGACCGGTTGTCGCGGTCACTGAAAGACGTGCTACACATCATGGAGCGGATCGGCAACGCGGGTGCGGGGTTCCGCCCAATCACCGAGAATATCGACACCACCACTCCGGCCGGGCGGATGATGATGCAGATGGTGGCATCGTTTGCCGAGTTCGAGCCGGCGATGATCCGGGAACGAACTTCGGCCGGCCTCGCCACCGCCCGAGCCGACGGACGTAGCGGCGGCAGACGAAAGAAGCTCGATGCGGCAAGGCGTCGCGAGATCGCCGAAAGCATAGTTACCGGTCGCAAATCCGGAGCTGAAACGGCTCGCCGCTACAATATCAGTCAGCCGACTGTATCTCGTATCGTGGTCGCACATCGCCTTGGGGGAAACAGTATATGATTTCCAGCATTCAAACAAAGCACGACGCTTCCGATGTCGCGCGGCTTGGACGCGTGATACTGGCCAGCCCGATTCTTGAGCCGATTGTCCGAAAATGGGAGAAGGTGTCGTTGCCGGATTGCTGGTTGGTCGCTGGTGCAATCGCTCAGACGGTTTGGAACGACGCCTTTGGATTCGATCCGGATCACGGAGTGGTCGATGTGGATCTGGTCTATTTCGACGGGGCCGATCTTTCAGAGGACACCGAGGCTGAACATGCCTCGCGAATCAGGAGCCTGTATTCTGATTGCGGCGTGAAGATCGATGTGAAGAATGAGGCGCGTGTCCATCTCTGGTATTCACAGCGTTTCGGATACGGAATCCCGCCATATACTTCAACAGAGCATGCGATCAGGACGTTCCCGACAACAGCGACAGCAATCGGAGTTCAACCTGAGTGTCCCGGGGGGCTTTTGATCTCAGCTCCCTTCGGTCTCTCCGATCTATTTGGTACAATAGTACGGCCAAACAGGGTGCAGGTTACTCGTTCAATCTACGCAGCGAAAGTGATCCGTTGGCGCTCTCTTTGGCCGGAGTTGAAAATCGTAGACTGGTCGGATGTTCCGGATTGATCGGGGCAGTCCAGCGAGATGCCCCCAGGTCACGGCTTAGCATGCAGTTTTGAACAGATCGTGTGGGGACCCCCAGTTGGGTGGCTTTCCACCGGTTCGCTTACCGGCCGGGATATTACAAGCGCGGACATCCGAGATGGGGCGCGATCGGCCCGGAAGCCAACGCGGGCACACTGTGACTGTCGGCTTATCGGCTTTGATTTCTGGGTTACAACATGACTCCGAGGAAAACGGCCATTCTCGCCGGGACGGAAAATGCGCACGCTGGATCATGGCTGGGTCGGGTCGATTGAGGTCATTGGCGCCCAAGTGACCGAGCGGGTTGAGATCGCACTGCGGCGAACCTTAACTGACATATTGCTTCAGCCACGCCCCAAACCTGCTCGTTGGTCATCTGTTGCGGCTTTGCCGCAGACGGTACACAACCGCCGTTGTGGCGCTACTGCTCCAATCCGTTCCACTCGAACCGTCGCAGACCAAGCCGGCCTCCTCTCTGGTGGGCTTGTTGCGAGCCGACAATCAGGTCGGGACACAACCTCATTTGTCGCACTGTGGGAACGCTTTGAGCGCGAGATCATGATCCTCTGTTTTGCGCCCGGTTCTGAGCTCTAGACATGATCTCAGGGACAGGTTGACGACGCTGCCCTCTGTCACTGGAAGGGGCAGCAAGGGGTTGGTTCGTTTACGCCGGTGCCCAAGCAGGCGCGGATCGTGGGCACGGAATAGTACCCTGACCGATCAAGCGGGATGCGAACTGAAAAATTGCAGTAATCTGCGCCCTAGGCAAATTGGCGCTCTACCGGATGAGAATGAAAGCGACCCGCAGTGGGTACTGATCGGCTGCCCAGTCAACCGGGATTAATCATCAAACGCCCTCGCGGTCTCGCGCTGCGATTGACGTTCCTCGGCAGGACACACTTGAAATCTCGAAAGGAGAGTTCCCGGACGCCGCGTCCAGCAGTTGACGGTCGTCAAGTTGTAGGGGGCAATTGCGTTACGGCACCGCAGCAGGAAATCTTGCGTCAGGAAAAGCCCCGCCCTATCATATGGGCTAACTCAAAACTTTACGGAGAGTGCAGGGAGTGTAAGCGGCATGGATATCCACGTCGTTGACGAGCACGCGGCGGGGACGGTGCAACCGCAGCTTGCCGCGCAGACGGTGACGAAACGTTTCGGTGGCGTGACAGCCGTGCGAGATGTGACGGTG
>JASHQG010000009.1 GCA_030037665.1 Acetobacteraceae bacterium | reverse complement strand
CGCATCAGCCGGCCGCCGCGGCGCCGCAAGCGCGCCGATCAGTTCATCGCCGAGGCCACCGAAATCGCCGAGGGCGACCTTGTCGTGCATCAGGAGTACGGCATTGGCCGCTACGACGGATTGGAGACCCTCCGCGTGACCGGCGCGCCGCACGATTGCCTGCGCCTGATCTACGATGGCAACGAGAAGCTCTATCTACCGGTCGAGAATATCGAGGTCCTGTCGCGCTACGGTAGCGAGACGCAGGGCGTGGCACTGGACCGCCTCGGCGGCGCCGGCTGGCAGACGCGCAAGGCGCGGATGAAGCAGCGCATCCGCGACATGGCGGCCGAGCTGATCCGCATCGCCGCCACCCGTCAGATCCGCGATGCCGATATGATGCTGCCGGGCGAAGGCGCCTGGGACGAATTCTGCGCCCGCTTCCCGTTCGCGGAGACGGACGACCAGGCGCGTGCCATCGCCGACGTGCTGGAGGACCTGGCCAGTGGCCGGCCGATGGACCGGCTGATCTGCGGCGACGTCGGGTTCGGCAAGACCGAGGTCGCGTTGCGCGCGGCCTTCGTCGCTGCAATGACCGGCGCTCAGGTCGCTGTGGTCGTGCCAACGACACTGTTGTCGCGTCAGCATTTCCGCACCTTTTCGGAACGCTTCGCCGGACTACCAGTGAAGGTGGCGCAGCTTTCGCGCATGGTTCCGGCCAAGGAACAGGCGGAGGTGAAACGCGGCCTTGCGGCCGGCACAGTGAACATCGTGATCGGCACGCACGCGCTGCTGTCGAAGTCGGTGCAATTCGCCGAGCTTGGTCTTTTGGTGGTCGATGAAGAACAGCACTTCGGGGTGGCGCATAAGGAACGGCTGAAGCAGTTGAAGTCCGACGTGCACGTGCTGACACTGACCGCGACGCCGATCCCGCGCACGTTGCAGCTTGCGCTGACCGGCGTGCGCGAAATGAGTATCATTTCGACCCCGCCGATTGATCGTCTGGCGGTGCGAACCTTCATCATGCCGTTCGACAGCGTGGTCATCCGCGAGGCCATCCAGCGCGAGCGTTTCCGCGGCGGTCAGGTGTTCTGTGTGGTGCCGCGCATCGAGGATCTGCCGCGGATGACCGAACGCCTCACCGAGATCGTGCCGGAGGCGCGCATGGCGCAGGCGCATGGTCGCCTGCCGCCGACCGAGCTGGAACGCGTGATGACCGCGTTCAGCGACGGCAAATACGACATCTTGCTGTCTACCAACATCGTGGAAAGCGGTCTCGACATGCCGGCGGTGAACACGCTGGTGATTCATCGCGCCGACATGTTCGGCCTCGGTCAGCTCTACCAATTGCGCGGTCGCGTCGGGCGCGGCAAGCAGCGCGGCTACGCCTATCTGACCTGGCCGCAGAACCTGCGTCTGTCGGCGGCGGCCGAGAAGCGGCTGATGGTGATGCAGACTCTCGATTCACTCGGCGCTGGCTTTACGCTTGCCTCGCACGACCTCGACATTCGCGGTGCCGGCAATCTGCTTGGCGATGAGCAATCGGGGCACATCCGCGAAGTCGGCATCGAACTCTATCAGCAGATGCTGGAGGACGCGGTTGCCGAAATCCGTGCCGGTGAAGGCCGTCGTAGCGCCGGCGGCGAACGCGACTGGACGCCGAACATTTCGCTCGGCCTCCCGGTGCTGATCCCCGATAATTATGTTCGCGATCTGCCGGTGCGGCTCGGTTTGTATCGCCGAATCGGCGGGCTGGCGTCAGATGCAGAAACCGAGGCGATGGCTGCGGAGCTGGTTGATCGTTTCGGTCCTCTCCCGTCCGAGGTCGATAATCTGCTCGGCGTCGTCGCGCTGAAGCGGGCCTGCCGCGAGGCGGGCGTTGAGAAGCTCGAGGCGGGCCCGAAGGGAATGCTGCTGAGCTTCCGCGGCAACGCGTTCTCCAACCCGGCGGGACTGGTCGCGTGGCTGTCAAGCAAAGGCGGCTTGGTCCGCCTGCGTCCCGACCACAAACTGGCGATCACCCGCGAGATGGACGTTGCCACCCGGCTGCGCTTTGCGCACGACACGCTGAATTCGCTGGTGGGGATCGTCGGGCAGGCGAAGGCAGCGTGATCGGGGGAACCGATCCCGCGTCGTAGGACAGCGAAGACGCGATGCGTCGCGGGCGTCGGACCGAATCGCCGGCCCGGGGCCCGTTACGCCTGCACCAGCCCGCGTATCGGCGACGCCGAGCCGCTTGCGGGAAACACCGAGGCCAGCACCGCCTCCTGCAATCCGAGATGTTCGCTCAGCAACCCTTTCGCGACCGAGCGTACATCCGTGGTCGGCGCAAGGTCCCGGTTCTCGAACAGCTGTTCGGCGCGCAAACCTGGCCACTGCCCCGCCACCCGTCCGCCCGCCACCGCACCGCCGAGCAGGAACGCGACGGACGCCGTGCCGTGGTCGGTACCCTGCGTGCCGTTCACCCGCGCGGTCCGGCCGAACTCGGTCATCAATAGTACGGCGGTCTGATTCCACGCCGGGCCAAGCCCTTCCTTCAGGCCCTGCATTCCGCCGTCGAGCTGCTTCAGCACTCTGTCGAGCCGTGGTGTTTGCGCGACGTGCGTGTCCCAGCCGTAGATCTCCAACGCGGCAATGCGCGGTCCTTCCGCCGCGCGCAACAGCTCGCCCGCCGCCCGTGCTAACGCTGGAAAGGCATAACGTTTGCCCGGGTCGGGATCTTTGTCGCCAGCCATGACCGATGTTGAGAAACCGCGCGCCCGCAGTCCTTCGGCAATCGCCGGGCCGGTGACATGATCGGGCAGATTGAGCGCGGCGATCTCCTGATACAGTGACGCGGGCGGCTCGAAATTGCCGTGCGGCGCCCAGTTGCCAACCATCGCCGGCCCGCGCAATAGCAGTGGCACAGCGACCCCGATCGCCAGCGCGTTGCCTTCTGGGCGGTGGGCCGACGCGCCGGACATGGTTGCGACGGCACGGTTCAGCCAGCCGCTGGTCAGGCGGTGGTCGGCACCGCTCTCCATGTAATCCTGCGCCTCGAAATGGCTGCGCACGCGGTACGGGCCGGCGACGGCATGCACCACCAGCGCCTCGCCGGCCCTGTACATGTCGTGGACGTTGGTGAGCGACGGGTGCATGCCGAAGAAACCGCCCAGATCGAACATGCCGCCAGACTGGCCGGGGGCCGGCGGCAGCAGTTCGCCACGCAGGCTCGTCAGGTCGCGGTCGCCGTAAGGAACGACGGCAGACATGCCGTCCAGCGCGCCACGCAGCAGCACGACAACGAAGCGGCGATCGGTTGGTGCATCGGCGAGCGCCAGCGACACGCCCCCGGTGGTGAATGCAGTGGAGAGCCCCAGCAGGGCGGAGCGGCGGGTCAGGTTGAACATCGGTCAGCGCCTTTGGAATTCGGGGGAGGCCAGAAACAATGTCGGGGCGGCGCGGCGAGGGCTGGCACGTATGGCCGCTACCCACGTTGCGGACCGCAGCAGCGAACAGAGATTGGCCTCAGCCATTGCACTTGGATCGCGCCCATCGACCCGGCACGCCCAATCGAAGCGGCGCACCATCTCGATCTGGGTCGCGAGGCACGGCGAATGGCCGGGACCACGGATCTGCCGGCGTACTTCGCCACACGGACTGCAAATGCCCGTCATCAATGCCCGACCAGCCGGCCGCGCATCAGCGGGCCGGCCTCGTTCGACGGAAGCGCCGAGACGTGACGGAGGAAATCCGCCAAAAACAGGCACATTTTGCGCTTGTCGTCCGGCGTCACAGGCTTTCGCCCGAGCGCCGGCATATCCACGCCGTCGGACCGCACTGCGCTGATGATTTTGGCGACCTCCCCCCGGGCGAGCGGTGGATCATCCCTGATGTCTGACGGCGCGCTGGCGCCGCTCGCAATGATGTTCGCGGTCACCGCGATGTCCCGCCGTCGCAGGACGTCCGGGAGGAAGCGGAGGTAAGTCGTCACCGATCGGGAGCCATCGAACAGTGCCACGCAGACGTCCGGATGCGACGGCGCGAGGGCGGTCGCCTCGTCAGCCAGCAGCTTGGCGTCCTCAATCTGCACCGTATCGCCCGCGAGCGGCAGGTAGCGTGCGAGCGCCTGGAGCAGCGGCAGGCGCACGCGCGCATTGAGTTCGGCCGGCGGGGCGCCGGCCTGGATCGCCTCGTCGATGTTTTGTTGCAGCCGGGCATAGTCCGTCGGGTCGTATTTCTTGAGGGCGGCGAAGCTTGGCACTCTGGTCAACCCGCGGAGGAAGGCTGCGACGTCCATGCCGGTGACGGAGGGCCAATAACCGCTCAGTTGCCGGGTGACGACGTGCGCGGAGACCAACGTGGCGACGTCCGGCGTCCAGAGCTCATGGGCCGGTGTGGTGAAGGCCTTTTGCGCGAACCAGGGACTGACGCCCGCATTAATCAGCGTGCTCTCCCCGTGGCCGTTTATCGCGGCAGTCTGCTGCGGCGATAGGCCCGGGAACGAATACTCGTGGAATGCCAGCTTGGCACCGGTGGCGAGATAGCGCGGATTGCCGCCGATATAGGCGACCGTGCACGCTGATGCGCATGTGGTGGCAGTGTATGTGGCAAGGTGCCGCGCCATGATCATTCGCCGAACCTGTTCGGCTTCCGCAACCCGCCCGCCGATGCTGTTCAGTTCTACCGTACGGACGCCTGGGGAGGCATCCAGAACGGCGCGCAGGGCATCGGCGGTGCCGAAGTCGAAACCGCCGCCCAATGCGACGACCCGCCCGCCGTTGAACAGCCGGATGATGTGGTGCGGCGTCTGGTCGCCGCCGAACGCGATCTGCAGATAGGCGATCGCGTTGGGAATGCGGTACCGGCCGAAACTGTAGGCGAGCAACAGCACGCTGAGGATGACGCCCAAACGGGCCATGGTGGCCCACAACGTCCCCTTGCCGGCGGCCTTGCGCTGCTGTGCGCGGCGGCTGGCGGAACGCCAGATGCCGACCGTCTGCCAGATACTGACCGGGAGCACGAGCGAGGTCGTCATCGCTATGGCGAAGCTGGTAAGTCTTGGTGCCTCAGTGATGTTTGCGGAGGCCCATTCTGCGATCAGAACGGTGAGGATGACGACGAGCGCGCCGAGCAGTGATCCGCACAGCCAGTAGCTCGGCCCAAGCTCCAGTTCGCCTCGCCAATGCCGCCCGATGAACATGCCCCGGTCGGCGCGCCGGCCGCCGCCGTCGGCTGATACGGGCGTCTCCTGTGGACCAATCGGCGGTGCCTCGATAGTCACGACGTTAGCCCCGCAGTGGCGACGTCATCACCCCCGGATATCGGTGCGCGGAACAGCACGGAGCGTCAACGTCATGCGTTCGAAGCGTTGCGTGCTTGAATGCCGCGGTTCAGCATTGCTCAGCGCCTCTGGAATTCGGGGGAGGTTAGCAACAAGGTCAGCGCGTCGCGGCGGGAGCCGGCGCGCATGACCGCCGTCCACGTCGCGGGGCGCAGCAGCGGACCGAGACTGGCCTCAGCCATCGCGCCCGGATCGCGCTCGCCAACACGGCCTGCGACGCCGTACGACCAGTCGATGCGGCGCATCATCTCTTCTGGACTGGCCCAATTGGCGGCTTGGTCGGGCCAGCCGTCGGGCTGCGGTGCGTTCCACAGCGGCTGGCCAAGGCCGGCCAGCATGCCCGTCACGTTGATCTGCTCCAGCGCGTCAGGCGGCAGCGCGAGCATACGCAGCCCGGCGATCACATAGTCCTGCGGCTCGCGCATCTTGGTGCCTGGTTGCCAGGCCGCGTTCAACTGGACCAGTGCCGCGGCGGCTGCCCCGAGGTCGCCGCCAGTGTCGCGCAGCACCGACTCGACCGCTCGCACGTCCGCGGGTGAGGGAGTGTCGGCGACAAAGTACTGAACCAGCTTCCTCGCCAGTGAGCGGTGGGTCGACGGATGGTCCGCCAGGAAGCGGAGCGCCTCGACGCCTCCCTCTTCGCCCGGGGGGAATTGCCGGCCCATCAGCGTGATCCACCCGGGTTCGTGGGCGAAGCGGCGGAACATGAAACCGGGCGGATCCGCCCGCAGGTTGATCGACCAGCCGGTGAGGATTTTGGCGAAATTGGTGACGTCGGCCTGGCTGTAACCGGATGCAGGGCCGAGGGTGTGCAGTTCCATGCACTCGCGGGCGAGGTTCTCGTTCAGGCCGCGATGCCGGCGACGGCCAACCCGGCTGTCGGGACCGACCGAGCCGGCATTGTTCAGGTAGATCAGCATGGCCGGGTGATGCATGACCGCCAGCAACATGTCCTCAAAGCGGCCGGTGACATGCGGGCGGATCGCCTCGGCAACGAAAGCGCCGCACAGGGCCGCCGCGCCGCCGCGGACGGAGACGGTGAAGTGATTGGTCCAGAACCATACCAGGCGCTCGCGGAAGGGCGCCGGCGTGGTCAGCGCGGCAATCAGCGCGGCGTGCGCGTCCGCGCGGTAGATCACCGGCCCGCGCCGTTCGGCGGGCGGCGGCTTGTTTTGCCGGTCGAACCGTAATGCGTCGAGGGCGCGTTCGGTCGTGGCGGTCGGACGGGTCGGGTCCGGATCGCGCAGCTGATCGCTTAACCAAATCGCCGGATCGGTGGGGAGTGGCTCCGTACCCCGACGGCCGAGGCCGAAGCGGATCAACGCCTGAGCAGTACGCAGGTCCATGAAGCGCAGACTACGCTTGGAACTTGTCTCAGATGGTGACAAATCGTGAGCGGCGCGGGCACTTAGGCACCTGCGTTGTCCTTTTCGCACTTGCAAAACGGCGTCCGGTAACGCATCTCCGCGCGAGAAAGAGGCCGGCCGTTGACGTGCCGGGCATCAGGAAGCGGGCGCGCTGGGTTCATCCCCGGGATCCGAAGAGGGTGATGCGCCGCGATGACCTATGGAGGTTTCCTTGGCTGGCACGCCGCTCGACCGGATTCGCAACATTGGCATCACCGCGCATATCGACGCGGGCAAGACCACCACGACCGAGCGCATTCTGTACTACACCGGAATGTCGCATAAGATCGGCGAGGTCCATGATGGCAACACGACGACCGACTACATGGATCAGGAGCGCGAACGCGGCATAACCATCACGTCGGCGGCGGTTACCTGCGAGTGGAAGGACCACCGGATCAATATCATCGACACGCCCGGCCACATCGATTTCAACATCGAGGTGAACCGCAGCCTGCGCGTGCTCGATGGCGCGATCTTCATCATCGAGGGGGTCGCCGGGGTGCAGCCGCAGTCGGAAACGAACTGGCGGCTCGCCGACCGCTACAACGTGCCGCGCATCATCTTCATCAACAAGCTGGACCGAACTGGCGCGGATTTCCTCCGCGCGCTCGGCACGCTGCACGAGAAGCTGGATATCGTTGCGCTGCCGCTGCAGCTTCCCATCGGCATCGAGGATAAGTTCCAGGGCGTCGTTGACCTCGTCGAAATGCACGCGGTGATCTGGGAGGGGACCGAACTCGGCGCGAAATTCCACGTCGAGCCGATTCCGTCCGATCTGGAGGAGCAAGCGAAAGAGTATCGCCAGACGCTGCTGGACACCGCTCTGTCGGTGGATGACGCGGCGATGGAGGAGTATTTCGACAAGGGTGACGTGTCGGTGGAGACACTGAAGCGCTGCATCAAGGCGGGCACGATTTCCGGTGTGTTCCGCCCGGTGCTGTGCGGCACCGCGTTCAAGAATAAGGGCGTGCAGCCTTTGCTCGATGCGGTGCTCGACTACCTGCCGTCGCCGGTCGATGTGCCCGGTATCGCGGTCGCGCTGGACGAAGGCGAGGATGAGGCCGACCATCCCGACCGCCGGCGCATCAAGGCCGATCCGGCCGCGCCGTTCGCGGGTCTCGCGTTCAAGATCATCAACAACAAATATGGCACACTGACCTTCGTGCGCGTCTATGCCGGCACGCTGAAGTCGGGCGACATGGTCCTGAACACGACCAAGGGCCATCGCGAGCGTATCGGCCGCATGTTCCAGATGCACGCCGACAAGAGGGCTGAGATCAAGGAAGTGCACGCGGGCGACATCGCCGCGTTTGTCGGCCTCAAGGACACCGGCACGGGCGACACGCTGGCGTCGCAGCAGGACCCGGTGGTGCTGGAGCGCATGGCGTTTCCGGTGCCGGTGATCGACATATCCGTCGAGCCCCGCACCAAGGAGTCGGTGGAGAAGATGTCGCTTGGCCTGCAGAAGCTGGCGGGCGAGGATCCATCACTCCGGCTGCGCACCGACCAGGAGACCGGGCAGACCATCCTCTCGGGTATGGGCGAACTGCACCTGGAGATCATCATCGACCGCCTGAAGCGCGAATACGGCGTGGAGGCCAACATTGGCGCGCCGCAGGTTGCCTATCGCGAGACGATCACGCGGCCGCACACCGAGACCTACACCCACAAGAAGCAGACCGGCGGCTCGGGCCAGTACGCCGAGGTCAAAATCGTGTTCGAACCTCTGGCGCGGAACGGCGGCGTGGTGTTTGAGAACGCGGTGGTCGGCGGCGCGGTGCCGAAGGAGTACATCCCGGCGGTGGAGAAGGGCCTGAAGAGCCAGGCGGAAACCGGCGTGCTGGCCGGTTTCCCGACGGTGGACTTCAAGGCGACGTTGACGGACGGCAAGTTCCACGACGTCGATTCCTCCGCGCTGGCGTTCGAGATCGCCGCCAAGGCGTGTTTCCGCGATGGCATGAAGAAGGCCTCGCCGATCATCCTGGAGCCGATCATGGACGTGGAAGTGACCACGCCGCAGGACCATGTCGGCGATGTCGTGGGCGACCTGAACCGCCGGCGGGGCATGATCCAGAACCAGGAGAGCTCGGGCTCCACCGTGATCGTGCGGGCCCATGTTCCCTTGAAGGAGATGTTCGGCTACATTTCCGACCTGCGGAGCATGACCAAGGGACGCGCCTCGTTCACTATGCAGTTCCACCACTACGATCCCGTGCCGCGGAACATCGCTGACGAGATCATGGCGAAGAGCGCATGAGGCTGGCGCTGCTCGGTTCTTTCCTTTCGTGGCCGGACCTGACGCGGCCGTCGACGCACCGACCGGCGCGTGGCGCCCTGGAGTGCGCCTGATGGGGCCGGTTTAGCATGCAGCCCCGCCTCCGATGGATGCGGGGCCGGCGTGAGGAGGGTGTCGGGGTTCCCCGCACCCTGGAATGGATTGGATGCGACGACGCGGGCGAGGCCATCGCCCGCGTCGTTCGTATTCAGGCGCCTTTGCGTGCTGGCTGGCGCCGCTTTGCCGCGGTCGCGCGCGATGAAGAGTCGAAGGTGGTCGAGCTGCGTCCCGGCGAGCCGCCCGACGGCGCGGGTTGGTTGGCCTGTGTTGGGGGCAAGGTGGTCGGGCGTGGGACCGTGCCGCTCGAGGCGGTGCGTGCCGTCGAGGCCGCGCTGGGCGGGGACTGATCGCGCGTCCCGGCATTGATTTGCTATGAAATTGACCCGACAGGCGAACGCGGAGATCTTCCATGGCCTCGGACACCATCGACACCGTCCTGATCCCTCGCACGCATGACCTCGGCGGGTTTGAAGTACGGCGCGCACTGCCGACGCAGGATCGCCGCATGGTTGGCCCCTTCATCTTCTTCGATCAGATGGGACCCGGGGAATTCCTGGCGGGCAACGGTCTGGATGTGCGGCCGCATCCGCATATCGGCCTCGCGACCGTCACCTACTTGTTCGAGGGCGAGATCATGCACCGCGACAGCCTCGGCAGCGTGCAGCCGATCCGCCCTGGCGACGTAAACTGGATGACCGCGGGCAGCGGCATCGCCCATTCGGAGCGAACCGACCGAGCCCGCCGCGCGCACAGCAACCGCTTGTTCGGCATTCAGTCATGGATCGCATTGCCGCAGGCACAGGAGGAAGCGACCCCGGCGTTTGCCCATCATCCGGCGGCGAGCCTGCCGATGCTGCGCGATGGTGGCGCGTCGGTGCGGCTGATTGCGGGCGAGGCTTGGGGTGAGCGTTCACCCGTCGCGGCGCTCTCGCCGATGTTCTATGCGGACGTCGCTCTGGAAACGAACGCCGTTGTGCCGCTGCCGCAGGAGCATGCGGAACGCGCGGCATACGTGCTGGAAGGCGCCGTCGACGCATCGGGCGACCGTTTTGAGCCGGGGGGCATGCTGATTTTCCGGCCAGGCGACGGGCTTGCGCTGCGCGCGGTGGGCGGGCCTGCCCGCCTGCTGCTGCTCGGTGGCGCGCCGATGGACGGTCCGCGCCACCTGTTCTGGAACTTCGTCAGTTCCCGTCGTGAGCGGATCGAGCAGGCCAAAGCCGACTGGAAGGCCGGGCGGTTCGCCAAGGTTGTGCAGGATGGAGAGGAGTTCATCCCGCTGCCCGAGGAGCGGATCAGCCTTCGCGCGGGATGAGGCGCAGTCTTGCGCTCCCTCTTCGCGCGACCTTCAATGGTGGCGAATGCCAACCCGGGAGACACTGCTATGACGGAAATCCGCGCGAAACTCGGCCATGTCGGCATCTACGCCCACGATCTGCCGGCCTTGCAACGCTTTTACGGCACTGTACTCGGACTGCTTGTCACTGACAGCGGCCCCGGCCGTGCCGGCGCCGGCATGGCGTTCATGAGCGGCAATCCGGGCAATCACCATCAGTTGGTCTTGATCGGCGGTCGGCCGAGCACGGATGGCTACAATCCGATCAACCAGATCTCATTCATGGTGGACTCGCTCAGCCAGTTGCGCGAGGTTCATCGCCGCGCGCTGGATAACGGCGCGACCGAGATGCGCGTGACCTGCCACGGAAACGCGTGGTCATGTTATTTCAAGGATCCCGAAGGCAACGTGGTCGAGGCGTATCTCGACACGCCGTTCCACGTGCCGCAGCCGCACGGTGTGCCCTTCGATCTGAGCAAATCAGACGACGAGATCCTGCGCGAGACCGAGGATCACTGCCGCAAGGATCCGGGGTTCATGATGATCGATGAGTACCAGAAGAGCCTGGCGGCACGTCTGAACGCGTGAGCGCGCGCGCCCGGCTCGTCGGCGGTCCTCCGATGGCCGAGGCGCGCATCCCGTCTGTCCTGAGATGACGCCGCCGAACTATCTGTCCTGATGACATTGACTGTCCGACGGCAGGGCTTGCCGGCCTCCGAAAGCGCCGAGAAGACTTCCGGCCGAAGCCAATCAATCGGCCGGTAGAACGCGCTCGGCAGAGATGAGTTGGACGGCCGCCCGACGGGGTCAATGCGCCTAAGTGCGGTCGTCAACCTGAACATAAGGGGGCTGTGCGCAATGAGCATTATCATGATCGGTGTGGAAACTGCCAAATCCGTGTTTCATCTTCACGCTGCTGACTCGGCGTCGCCATAACGTTTGGTTCTGTTGCCGGAAATATGAGCCGCCGCAGGCCGTCGGCCCCGTGCGACAGATCGGAGCTCCGGAACATCCGGG
>JASHQG010000704.1 GCA_030037665.1 Acetobacteraceae bacterium | reverse complement strand
CGCCGGGCGGTGGCACGACAGCTTGGCGAAGCTGCACCAGGGACTGGGCCTCGGCGCTTATCTCGAAGCCAAAGCGCAACGCCTCCCGCTCGAAGCAGGAAGCGACCGGCAGCACGATGTCGGCCAGCTCGGCCGTCGGGTTCATGAACAGGTCGGCGTGAACGTAGAAATCCAATGCGGTAAGCGCCCGCCGCCCGCGCAGCGGGTCGGAAAACGCCAGCAGCAGGTTCGAGCCGAACCCTACTAGCCCGCGCACGGGGTAGGGTTCGCTCTCCAGGACTGCGCGGTAGAAATCTTGCGCCGAGACATTGTTCCACTTCGCCGGCCCAAGCGGACGTATCTCTACCCCAACAGCCGGTGCCATATTCCTCGCTGCTGGCAGGTCCTCGCCGGTGACTATTGGGCTCGAAACGGCGGGAAACAGCACGTTGCCGCCACGCTGATCGAATGAGCCGGTGAGTGCGTACAGCAGCGCCATGGCGCGCGCTGCCTCGGTGGTGTTGGCGTGATGCTCGTGGCCGCTCCAGGCGTAGTAGGAGACCGGCCGAGAATGCCAGAGCAGCCGTGCCGCCGCCTCCAGTTGGTCGGGGGCGATCCAGCAAATCTCAGCCACGCGCTCGGGCGTGTACTGAGCGCAAAGTCGGGCATAATGGGCAAAGACCGGGCGGCAGGACAACACTCCCTGCTTCGTCGCAACCATGGCCTCGCCTTCGAGGGCGAGATGCTGGACAAGCGCGCCGTAGTGGCCCGTCGCTGGGTCGTAAGCGACGGGCTGGCCCGCCAATCCGTCCCAAGCGACGAAATGATTGGTATCTCCCCCCTCCGCGAGATCGGCCGCACGAAGTAGCTGGCCGGTATCGGAGCGAACGAGGTGCGGCGCGTTGGTCCACGCCTGCACGAATTCACGGTCGTACCAACCGCGGCTGATCATTGCATGTGCGAGGCCGAGCGCGAGTGCTCCGTCGGTGCCGGGGCGAAGGCGCAGCCAAAGATCGGCCTTACCGGCAAGCCCGACATGGCGCGGATCGACAACAATAAGCTTCATCCCGCGCTTGAGCGCTGCGACTGTCGCCGTTGCGTGCGTCAGGCGCGTGTAGGAGGGATTGTACCCCCAAAGGATCAGGCAGCCGCTGTTAGCGATGTCGGCCATCGCCCCGCCGCCGCTGCCGGTGGCGACGCTCGCGACACCGAACGCGTAGCGCGTGGCAAAGCCACGGCCCCAGCCACACAGGTCCAGCGCCCAAACGAGATTCGGCGTGCCGAAGGCGTTCATCAAGCGACGCATGAAAGGTGCCGAATCACCGATTGCAGTGGTGGACGGGGAAGACTGGCTGAAGGCCACGCTCTGTGGCCCGTGCAACGCTGCCAGCCGTCGCATCGCCGCAGCCGTTGTGTCCAGGGCCTCGCTCCAGGAAATCTCCACCCAGGCTGGATCCGCCTCGCCCTTCGGCCGAGTGCGGCGCAAGGGTCGGGTAAGCCGCTCCTTGCTGTAGACCAGCTCCGGCGCGGCACGACCCTTGGCGCAAAGCGCTTGGCCGGTCGGATGTGTGGGGTCGGGATCGAGCCGTGTGAAGCGCCCGTTTTCCACGCTGGCGATGCTGCCGCAGCGGGCGATGCATAGGCCGCAAAAGCCGGGGAACCTACTAACCGCTGTAGTGCTCATGGTTTGCTTCTCTGCCTAGACGCCAACGCGCGCTGCCTGACCGAAGCACCCATTCTGCGCGAGGTTGCGTCGCATCTGCAACGGACGCCAGCCACTGAGGCGCTGGTCATCAGGTTGGCCCACGCGATGGACGAGCTCGGCTATCGCGGGCGACCCCGTGGGAGAGCGAAAAACTCACAAGGGCGTGCGCTAATGCGAGGAGCCATCTGATGGCCAACGGAATGGACCCGAAGGTGGACGGGTATTTCGACACACTCCACGAGATCATTACACGAGGGCTGAACACCAATTCGTACATACAAATTTGCTCTCTGGCGAGCTTTGGCGCGTCTAGCCCCCGACACTGACGCCGAGCGCCCGTTCATAACGAAGGGTGCTCTTGCAGCGCTATTCCTTGGATATTACTGGAATCTTGAGATAACGTATCACTTGCGCGAGGGTACCGATCCCGACAGAGATCCGGTTGTAATGGTGTTGGTCCGGGAATTGGCAAAGACTGGCACCATCCGACCGGGGGAAAAACTAAAGGACTTCAAAAGCAGGCTGCAGGGCGAGTACAGCAAGCTCGTTGGCACCGTGGCACGAGAGGCATTTGATGACGTCATCCCCCGCTTTCACATCGTCCGTGGTAAGCCATTTTCGCCGAACGTCTTCGCCTATTCGGGAGCCATAGGGAGAGTTGGTAATGAAATTAAGCTGACGAAAGGTGGGCGGCAATTCTTGATCCAGTGCAGAAAATTAGTAGATTATGTTGCGGTCGCGGGCTGGGTGAGCCAGCGCGCTATGATGTCGAGTGCAGCCACTGACCAGGGCTCGCGTTGAGTGCCGTGTGGGCGAGTTGGCCGGGCTTGCCCGCCCTTTGCGTGCCGAGCGTCGGGTGGGCTAAACCATATTCCAGCAACGGAGTTCCGATAATGGACGGCGTAGCGACCACCAGCAGGCCGCACCTATTCACGGTCGCGCAGTATCATCGGATGGCCGAGACGGGCATCCTGCACGAAGACTCGCGGGTTGAGCTGATCAGGGGACAAATTGTTGATATGGCACCGATCGGCGCACCGCATATGGGAATGGTGAACCGCCTGACCAGCGTGCTGCCTAAGATTGTCGGCGACCGTGCCTTGTTGTCGGTGCAGAATCCTGTGCGGCTTGACGACGGCTCGGAACCTGAGCCGGATATCGCGCTGCTGCGGCCTCGCGCAGACTACTACGAAGGCGCCGTTCCTGGTGCGCCCGACGTTTTGCTCATAATCGAGGTAGCGGACTCGAGCCTGGAAGACGATCGCGCCGTGAAGGTCCCGTTGTACGCGGAGAGCGGCATTCCCGAGTGCTGGATCGTCAATTTGGTGGAGCGGGTGGTCGAGGTGTTTCGGCAGCCACAGGATGGCCGCTATGCTGAGCCGCGGCGGCTGGGTCTGGGTGACACCTTGGACATTGTGGCGTTGCCCAGCGCGAGTTTGCCGGTAGCCGATCTGATGAGTCGGGCGAACGGTTAGCGCGGTGTACTGTCCGGATAGGCTGAACGTCCCTCTGGCGCCAGCAGTGGGGAGGGGTAGCGGGTGCAGCGGCCACCGAACGGCCGCACCGAGGTGATGTCCCGCCGGATCGGTGGCAACTCGACGCAGTCATACAGGGAGTGGCGGCCGCTGCTTGACAGCATCCCGGCCGTGACGGTGCGCGACCTGTTCGATCCGGACGGCCTATGAGTTCGTAAGGAATTCCCTCGACGCGGACGCGATGCGTGCGTCCGTCGACTTTAGGCTGAAGGTCCTGGGCGGCACTTAGGAAATCATCGTCCGGGACAACGGCACTGGTGACGGTCATGAAGCGGATGGCCGGCGCAGGGAGGTCGTCCGTCGAGCACGCCGGACACCCACGCCTGCCTGGGCGACCGAGGGCCCACCCCCATTTGACAGTCCCGCATGCCACGGTTTCGGCGATCCAACACCCGCAACGCCCGCTGTCGTGATGCCGAAATCGACCGGACCGCTGCGTGAGAGACAACAATGGGTGACGATTGCCGATCATCGCGGACCGTCTCGCCAACGCCGGAAGCTTGGGGCTGGCATTGCCGTTAATCCGGGATTTTTACGTCGAACGTTGCGGCAAGGTCAGCCTCCGCGTTCGCTCATTCTGACCAGCCGGGTGCCGG
>JASHQG010000703.1 GCA_030037665.1 Acetobacteraceae bacterium | reverse complement strand
CGCCCACCGCGGGCGAGGCAGAGAACGGCTTCCGGAAATTCATGAGCGCGAACGGCTACATGGGCCAGAAGGTGGACGGACTGTCCATCGGTCAACCGCCCTATCTCGTGCTGGTCTCGCTCGAACTCGCGCGCGGTATCCTGCAAAAATCCTACTCACCCAAGGACATCACGATCCCGTTCCCGTTCGTCACTAGTGAGACGGTTCGGGACGGCGAGACGGTCTTCCCGAAGCTGCCCGACAGCTTCTTCGCAGATTTCACCGATAGCGGCCCGAACGCCACCGTGAAGATCTGTGTCGACGCCGCGTTGAACGGTACCCCGTGCGGCGGCACGCTGAACGTTCAACTCCCAACGGCATGACGACTGACGTCATCGCATCTCCACCAGCCACCCGGGCGGCGGACCGGTGACAGGACGGGACCCGGATCCCATCGCCATATTTGCAAGGACCGGGACCCGGACCGCGTGGGTCGCTGCTTTCGCCGCGACGGCGTTGTACGGGGTAGTATATCCTCACGAGCGTAGTGACGACACATGCCTGAGTGGCTCATGACTGCGGCTAGCGGTGCTGAACACCATCTCCCCGCCATCGCCGCCAACGAGCTCAGCAAGGCGTTCGGCGGCGTTCAGGCGCTGCGTGCCGCCTCCTTCAACGCCCATGCCGGAGAAGTCCATGCTGTGGTCGGCGAGAACGGCGCCGGCAAATCCACCCTCATCAAGATCCTCGGCGGCCGCCTGCCGCCCGACAGCGGCACCGTGCTACGCGACGGACAAATAGTTCATCTCGCCGGCCCCGCCCATGCCAACGCGCGCAGTATTGGCACGGTCTTTCAGGAACTGACGTTGCTTCCCTGGATGACGGTCGCCGAAAACCTGCTTGTCGGCCGCGAACCGCGCTCCGCACTGCACCTGATCCGCCGCGGCGCGCTGGCGCCCGCAGCGGAAGCATTACTCGCCGGTCTCGACATCCACCACATCGATCCACGCGCGCTCGCATCCGAAATCTCCCTCGCGGAACGTCAGATTATCGAAATCGCCCGGGTCGTCACACGGCATCCCCGTGTCCTGTTGCTCGACGAACCGACCTCATCGCTCGTCGAACGGGAGGTGGAATGGTTGTTCGCGCGCATCCGCGAGCTCAGCGCCGCCGGCGCGGCTGTTGTCTTCACCTCGCACCGCTGGAAGGAGATCACGTCTATCGCCGACCGCATCACCATTTTTCGCAACGGCCGCGAGGTCGGCACGTTCGATAAAATCGACGAATCCGAAGCCATCACGCTGATGACCGGACAGCAAGTGGAGACGCTGTATCCGCCACGCCCATCGGTCCCCGCCATCGCTGCACCCGCCCTGGAGCTCGCCAGCGCGAGATTGACCACTACCACGTCGCTTGAACTCACGCTGCACGCAGGTGAGATCCTCGGCATTGGTGGCCTCGCCGGTCAGGGACATCGCGAGCTTTTTCTCGGCCTGTTCGGCGCAGCTCCCTTGCATCACGCCACCATCAAGATCAGCGGAAAGTCAACGCGCATCGCCAGCCCCGCCGACGCGATCCATGCGCAGCTCGGCATCGCCCTGGTGCCCGAGGATCGCAAGACCGAGGGGCTGCTGTTGCCGCTTCCCGTGCGCGACAACTTGACACTGCCAATCCTGTCGCGCCTGTCACGGCTCGGCATCATTCGCGGCGGCGTGGAACGTCGCATGAGCCGGGCGATGATCACCCAGCTGGGCATCCGTACTCCGGGGCCCATGCAGCCCGTCGGCACCCTGTCCGGCGGCAATCAGCAAAAGGTGCTAGTCGGTCGCTGGTTGCTCGCAGAATCCCGCATCCTGCTGTTGTACGACGTCACGCGAGGCATCGACATCGCCACCAAGCACGAGATCTACGAGCTCATGATGCGCCTCGCCGCCGAAGGCAAAGCCATTCTGTTCTATTCATCCGACACCGAGGAGTTGGCGCACCTCTGCCATCGCGTCCTGGTGCTGCGCGACGGACATATCGCCGCCGAGCTCGCTCCGCCGGAACTCAACGCCGAGGCGATTGTCGCCGCTGCGATGCACGACCACCATGCCGAGTGACATCGCCGCCCACGCCGGGGGCACGCGGCGCCGCCCACGCGCCGCGCACATGCTCGCCCAGAACAGTGGCCTCATCCTTGCCGCGGTGATTCTGCTGCTGAGCATCCTCGGCTTCGCCGTCATGTACTGGATCCAGCAGGGCCGTCTGCCAGGAAATTTTGAACTCACCTCCACCGTCAATAACACCATGCCGCTGGCGCTCGCCACACTTGGCCAGACCATGGTCGTGCTGACACGCGGCATCGATCTGTCGGTTGGCGGCATCGTCGACCTGGCCAACGCGCTGGCAGCGGTCTGGCTGGCAGGCAGCGTGCTGCACATGATCGGGATCTCCACAGTGATCGTGCTGATCGGCGCGGTGGCCGGGATGATCAACGGCCTGCTCGTCGGACTGGGACGGCTGCAGCCGATTGTTGTGACTCTGGCAACGCTGTCGATCTTTCAGGGCGTGGCAATCCGCGTGCTGCCGCAACCCGGCGGCGCGGTGCCGACCGGCTACACCGATTTCCTCGTCAATACGAACGCCCCCACCGGCCTGATATTCCTCGTCGTCGCCGTGCTGGGTTGGGTTGCGTTGCGCCGCTCGCGACTCGGCGTCGGGCTGTTTGCAATCGGCAATGACGAACCATCCGCGATCGCGCTCGGCATCAACGCGATGCGCACCAAGATCGCGGCCTATACGATCGGCGGCGCGCTCTACGCCGTCGCCGGCCTGTTCCTGGCGGCGAACGCCACCGCCGGCGATGCAACGACCGGCGACAGCTACACGCTGACATCCATCGTCGCCGTCGTGCTCGGCGGCGTGAACCTGTTCGGGGGACGGGGCAGCGCCGTCGGCGCAATCTGTGGTGCATTCATCACCACGATGATCGTCAACATTCTGTTCTTTGCCCATATCGACCCGCTCTACCAGTCCTTCTACGAGGGTCTGTTCCTCATCATCGCCGTGGTGGTCGGCGGGCTGATCGGCCGTCTGGTGCGAGGCGCGCCGTGACCCGCTTGCTTCCGACCGGTAACGCGTTGCGCGTTGTCGCCGCCTATTGCGCGGCGGTGCTGTTGTTTATCATCGGCGATTTGGTGCATCCCGGCTTTGCCAGCTTCGCCAGTGTCACCTCGATCCTGCTGGTCGCGTCATTCGTCGGCCTCGTCGCCGCGGGGCAGTGTTTCGTTGTGCTGATCGGCGGTATCGACCTGTCTGTTCCGTGGGTGCTCAATGCCGCCGCAATTCTTCTGGCCACGTCGTCGCTCGGTCTCGACTCACGGGCGCTTTACGCCGTCGGGTTGACGCTCGGCATGGGTGCGCTGGCCGGATTGGCAAACGGTGCCGGCGTGGTCTGGTTCGGCGTACCAGCGGTGGTGATGACACTGGCGATGAACGGGATCATGGAGGGACTCGCGCTCGGCCTGAGTGGCGGCATGACGTGCACGGCCTGCGCGTCATACGCGCCACCGGTAATCCAGGCGGCGGTGCACGATGTCTGGCTGGGCGTGCCGGCCGCGCTGTGGCTGTGGCTCAGCGTCATTGTAGTGGTTTCCTTCGTGTTGGGTCTGACACGCTTCGGCCGCGCCACTTACGCGATCGGCAACAATGCGCGCGCTGCGTTCCTTGCCGGTGTCAACGTGAACCTGACGACGGTGTTTCTGTACGTGCTGAGCGGCATTTTCTCCGCGCTTGCCGGCATCCTGCTGGTCGGCTTCGGCGGGCAGGCGTCTCTCGGGATGGGGTCGCCTTATCTGTTTCAGTCGATTGCCGCGGTGGTCATCGGCGGAGTCAGCATCCTGGGCGGCAGCGGCAATTATCTCGGTGCGGCGGCCGGCGCGATGAGTTTGACGGCGCTGGTCAGCGTGCTGCTGGCGCTGAATATGCCGGACTACGGCCGCAGCATCATCTATGGCGTGGTCATTCTTGTGCTGCTGCTGCTGTACGGGCGAGAGCAACGGGAGTAACCACGGCGGGCCCACCGGGGGGGCGCGTGCAATTCGTGCTGGATTTCATTTTGTTACACAGCGGGGCCGAGGCAGGCGCATACTCTCACGCGATCCTTCAGGTTGGGGCCACGTCCTTTCGCCTGAACCCAAGCAACCCGTGCGTGGATCCGGTCTTCGGCTGATCGGGGTATGAAAGCAGTCCTCCGAGAGACTCTTTGCCTACCTCTCAAGACCCGCTCTCGAAACACCGCGGGACCAGTCGTGCCGACCTCAGCTGAATATCATAATGATACCTGATCCCCTTGGCGCGACGCTAAGCCCGTTGATAGGTAATCAGAGATCCGTCCTCGACAGTGAAGCTCATCCCGGCCCACACATGGTCGAAATCGTAATACACGTCCACGTCCATACCTTTTCCACGGATCGCGTAGCGGCGGGTCGCTACCGCTCCGCCATTCGCCAGCGGAATGCGTTCGGCGCCGATTTCCGTCACCTTGGGGTTCACCAGGGTACCTTTCTGCGTGCCGATCATCGGCCCATCCAGCATGCGCGGGTTCCAGTATGTGGTCGGCAGCGCGTTGGGTGGGGCGACATAGGGCGTGGTGTCGGTACCCTCGACCTGTAGGCCGCGCTCGTTGCGCCAGGCACGCATCTGCAGGTCAGTACCATTGCGGTCGGTGTGCGTTTGCAGACCTGTCAGACGACCCGCACGCCAGCTTTCCAAACCACGGTGGGCGTAGCGTACCAGCGGGATTGGTCCCAATTTCACAAGGACGTTGACGGCAATGTGCACGTCCAGGCCGTCGCCAGGCAGCCTCGCAAACGAAATCTTATGCGTGCCGATCCGGTCGCCCCGGCGCATGATGTAGAACGTCAAACTATCGCGCGCCGGAACGCCGGGAAGGCCCGGCGCCCGACCCATCGCGGCCGTCGTCAACCCGCATGCCAATAAAATACGCCGCCGGATTCGGTGCATCTCCTGTCCAAATGCATGACAGCGCCGCGGCCAATCTTTCGCAACCCACAGGGCAGGACAAGAGCTCGCGAACGTGGCAGAATCCTCGAACTCGATTGGGCCGGACCCCCACGCACCATGCACCAGCTTCTGCTTTTGCGACACGCCAAGTCATCGCGTGACGATGCAACGCTGCCGGACCGCGACCGGCCGTTGAATGCACGCGGCCAGCACGCGGCCGCCACGATGCGGGGGGCGATGCGCCGGCTCGGCCTGGCGCCTGATCTGATCCTGGTGTCGCCCTCCCGTCGGACGTTACAGACGCTGGAGGCACTGGAACCCTGGGATGATACGCCACTGACCGAGCATGTTGCCGCGCTCTATTTGGGCAACGCCGGCCAGCTTCTGGCGGTGTTGCATGAGGTGGCCGAGACCGTGCGCAGCGTCCTGTTGATCGGCCATAATCCCGGCATGCACGATCTGGCACTGCAACTGGCCGGAGAGGATGGGCGAGCGCAGTCGGACCAGGCCAATCGCCGGTTGATGGAGAAATATCCTCCCGGCGCGCTGGCCGAGTTCGCGGTTGCCGGGCCTTGGTGGCAGCTCGATGCAGGTGGCGGGCGGCTCGTCCGCTTCCTGACGCCGCGAGACCTGAAAGACCGTACCGGCTGATCGCATGGAAATGGAATTACGCCTAGCCCCGGACCACGCGGCCCGTCTTTTGCGAGTGCCCTTGCTGGCAGCTGCAGGGAAGCTGCGCAGCCAGGCGGTGCGCATCGTCTGGCATGACAGCCCGGATGCCGCATTGGCCGCGGACGGGCTCACTCTGGCGCAGGAACGCGGGATCTGGCGCTTGGAGCGCCTCGTTCCGGATGGCCTTGCCTGGCCGCCCGGAGCGCCGGCACCGATCCACGCGCAAGCGACAACCCTCGAGAGCCTGGACCACGCGATGCCGCTCGCTGTCCCCGCAGTTGCGGCCTTTGTCGGCCGGCGGAGCGGATATGCGATCGAGACTGATGAAGGCGCGGTGACGCTTTGGGCCTGGCGCGGCGCGTTGCGCGCGGTGGAGCACGAGCATCCTGCGTGCCGGCTGCATCTTTCCGGAGCAGATGCGGCGGTGCGGACTGTCGCGCTGGCCTTGGCCGAGGCGCTGCCACTGGAAGTGCCGCGTGGGACGCTCGCGGCAGAGGGCCTTGCCGCAGCGCGCGCATCCACCCTGCCGGCACGTCGCCTTGGCGCCCCCGCAGTGCCGGAGGGGCTGGACGTCGCCGGCAGCTTCGCCTGGGTGGTCGGTCATCTGACCGACGTCATTCTGCATTTCGCTCCGGCCGCCACCGCGGATAACGAGGGGACCGAGCCGGTGCATCAGATGCGCGTCGCGGTGCGACGGCTACGCTCGGCGATTTCAATCTTCCGGCACGCGCTCGACAGTCCGGAACTGGCAGCCGCAGCGTCGGACCTCAAAGCACTGGGCCAGCGGCTAGGGCCCACCCGGGACTGGGATGTATTTCTTGGCGAGACCGCCCCACAGGTCGCTGCGGCGTTTCCGTCCGAGCCTCGACTGACACGAATGCTGCGCGCGGCGCAGCGGCAGCGCAACGTGTGCCACGCGGCACTGCGGGATTATCTGCACGGGCCGGCGTTTCGCCGCCTCGGCATCGAGCTGGCGTGGCTCGCCGGTGCGCGATCCTGGTGTCCCATCACGCAGGAGGCGGACGTGCCGGTATCGCTGCCGGACTTCGCTGCGACATTGCTGGACCAGCGGCTGCGGAAACTGTTGACGACCGGCGAGGAGATCGAGGCGCTCGACGCAACCGGCCTGCACGGGCTGCGTCTGCGGGCAAAGCGGGCGCGCTACGCCGCGGAGATCTTCGGCACGCTTTATCCGCCCAGGCCTCACCTTCGGTTCGTCGAGCGGCTCGGCACGCTGCAGGACCGGTTGGGCGTGATGAACGACCGGGCGACAGCGGCGGCGTTGCTGGCTCAGCTGGGACCGAAGCATACGTTCGCCGCCGGGCTGGTTCTCGGGTTCATCGGAGCAGGGACAACCAAGCTGCGGCCCAAACTTATGAAGGCATGGGAAAGGTTCCGGAAAACGCCTGGATTCTGGGGGTAAGCGACGCGCGGAAGAGGCTCCGCCCTTGCCCGTGCCGGTGAAGTCGACGTCTCGTCGCTGCCTTTTGCGTGCCTGCGCCCGGCTCTGTCCGCCGCGTCCAGGCCCCGGTCCGTCGCAGTCCGCGGGGCATGCTTCCCGCATCGTGCGTCGCGCGGTCCACGTGGGTGCTTGACGCGCAGCCGGAGTGTGCGCGGCTGAACCGACGGGCCGCGGCCTTGTGGCCTTTGCCTCCATGGCGGTGTGCCGCAACGCCGTCCCTGGTGTGCCATGTTGGCATCCCCGGCGGCCCACACAGGCGGCGCCGGGTGGTGGCGAAGGGCGCATGGTCCGAAACGTCACTGCCGAAAGCGGCGTTTGCACGAAACAACCTGTCCGCGGCGGATACCAGCATGAAACAAGAGCACAGCCGCCTGAAATGCGGCATCTCCGTTGCCGGCTTCTGGTGCACCGCACAAGCGAATGCTTAACTTTGCCGCGCTTGTCGCACCACAACGCGGACGCTACGTGTGGATGCGAGCGGTCGCACGAGGGAGTTCAGTGATGGCACAGGCAGCGGGCAGATCTCGGCGCGGCAAAAAGCAGGAGGCCTCAGCCGACCGCGACGCGTTGCTCCAAGCCTATCGCATGATGGTGCTCATCCGCCGTTTTGAGGAACGCGCCGGCCAGCTTTACGGCATGGGCCTGATCGGTGGCTTCTGCCATCTCTATATCGGCCAGGAGGCGGTTGTCGTCGGCATGAAGATGGCCATAGAGGACGGCGATGAAGTCATCACCTCCTATCGCGACCACGGACACATGCTGGCAAGCGGTATGGATCCGCGCGGCGTGATGGCGGAGTTGACCGGCCGGCGAGACGGCTATTCGCACGGAAAAGGCGGCTCGATGCACATGTTCTCGAAGGAGAGAAATTTCTTTGGTGGACATGGCATCGTTGGCGCGCAGGTGAGCCTGGGAACCGGCCTCGCATTCAGCAACTGGTATCGCGGCAATGACCGGGTCAGCCTGACATATTTCGGCGAGGGTGCGTCCAACCAGGGACAGACATTCGAAAGCTTCAACCTGGCTGCGTTGATGAAGTTGCCAGTGGTCTACATCATCGAGAACAACCGCTACGGCATGGGCACCTCGATCGATCGGGCGTCGGCGTCGAAGGATTTGTCGAAGAACGGCGCACCCTGGGGCATTCCCGGCATGCAGGTCGATGGCATGGACGTGCTGGCAGTGCGCGACGCGGGCATGCATGCGGTGGCGCATTGCCGTGCCGGCAATGGGCCTTATCTGCTGGAGATGAAGACCTATCGATACCGCGGCCACTCGATGTCCGACCCGGCTCGCTACCGCACGCGTGAGGAAGTTCAGGACATGCGCGAGCATCACGACAGCATCCAGCAAGCGCGGCAGAAGCTGGAGGGGATGGGCGTTGACGAAGCCATGCTGAAATCGATTGAGGACGAAGTGCGCGCGCAGGTGCAGCAAGCGGCGGAGTTTGCGCAGCAAAGTCCGGAGCCAGAGGCGTCCGAACTTTACACCGACGTACTGCTGGAGGGTTGAGCGATGTCGACGCAGATCCTCATGCCGGCATTATCGCCGACCATGACCGAAGGCAAGATTGCCAAGTGGTTGAAGGGTGTCGGCGACGAGATCCACGCGGGCGACGTGATCGCCGAGATCGAGACTGACAAGGCGACGATGGAGGTCGAGGCGGTCGACGAGGGAAAACTGGCGCAGATTCTAGTCGATGAAGGTACCGAAGGGGTGGCGGTGAACACCCCGATCGCGGTGCTGGCCGTGAACGGCGAGGACATTCGCGCGGCGAGCACCGAACCGGCGCCGATGAGGCACGTCGAGCCGGCGCCCGCGCCGAAGACAAGGCAACCGGAGGATCTCGCCACTCCAGGCGAAGCAGCGCCGGCGCCCTCGGCGACGGTACCGGCGGCGGACAAGGACTGGGGGCCGACCAAGCCGATCACCGTGCGCGAGGCGCTACGCGATGCGATGGCGCTTGAACTGCGACGCGACGACCGCGTCTTTCTGATCGGCGAGGAAGTCGCGCAGTACCAGGGCGCCTACAAGATCAGCCAGGGCCTGCTCGACGAGTTCGGGCCGAAGCGGGTGATCGATACACCGATCACGGAGCACGGCTTCACTGGCATGGCGGTTGGCGCGGCTCTGAACGGCCTCAGGCCGATCGTCGAATTCATGACCTTCAACTTCGCCATGCAGGCGATGGATCAGATCATCAATTCTGCTGCCAAGACGCTGTACATGTCGGGCGGGCAAATGGGTTGTCCGATCGTGTTCCGTGGCCCCAATGGCGCGGCGGCACGCGTGGCGGCGCAGCACTCACAGTGCTACGCGAGCTGGTATGCGCATGTGCCTGGACTGAAGGTCGTGGCGCCGTGGTCATCGGCCGACGCAAAGGGGCTTCTGCGCGCGGCGATCCGCGATCCGAACCCCGTGATCGTGCTGGAGAATGAGATTCTCTATGGCCACACCTTCGAATGCCCGGTCGACGACGAATTCATCGTGCCGATCGGCAAGGCGAAGATCGAGCGCGCCGGCGATCGTGTCACGATCGTCGCGTTCTCCATCATGGTCGGCGTGGCTCTCGCGGCGGCCGAAACGCTGGCGAAAGAGGGCGTGGAAGCAGAGGTGATCAACCTGCGCTCGCTGCGCCCAATGGATACCGCGACAATCGTCGAGAGTGTGAAAAAGACAAACCGCATCGTCACCGTCGAGGAAGGTTGGCCGTTCGCCGGCATCGGCGCCGAGGTCAACATGCAGGTGCTGGAGCATGCTTTTGATTGGCTGGACGCACCGCCCACACGCGTGCATGGCGTTGATGTGCCGCTGCCGTACGCAGCGAACCTGGAAAAGCTGGCGCTGCCGCAGCCGGAATGGGTGGTCGATGCGGTGAAGAAAATTCTTTAACGGGGGCGGTCAGTGGCAACGAACATCCTTATGCCGGCGCTCTCGCCGACCATGACTGAAGGCACGCTGGCGCGCTGGCTGAAAAAGGAAGGCGAGGCGATCCACGCCGGGGACGTCATCGCCGAGATCGAGACTGACAAGGCGACCATGGAAGTCGAGGCGGTGGACGAAGGCGTGCTGGGCAGGATCCTGATCGCCGATGGCACCGAGGGCGTGAAGGTGAATGAGCCGATCGCGGTGTTGGTGGCGGAGGGTGAGGCGGTGCCGGCGGGCAGAGCGGTCCCGACAAGGACGACCGCCACCCCGCCCGCTGCGGCCAAGCCAGTCGAACCTGCCCCTTCGCCTGTCGGTCCCGCTGTCACCACCCCGACGGCATCCGAAGTGGCGCGGCCGGCCGCATCGTCCGGCAATGGCCAAGACACCGAGGGCGGACGGATTTTTGTTTCACCCCTGGCGCGACGCATGGCGCTGCAGGCGGGCATCGATTTGAGCGGACTCAAGGGCAGCGGGCCAAATGGCCGTATCGTCAAGGCAGATATCGAAGCCGCGCAGCGTGGCGGCGCACCCACTATGAGCCCCCCGCCAGTGGTTGCGCCCGCGCCGATTGCCCGCCCAGCAGCGGCTCCGGCCATCGTCGCGCCGCACAAGCTGGTGCCGCACAGCTCCATGCGGAAGGTCATAGCGCGGCGGCTGTCGGAAGCGAAAACCACCATCCCGCATTTCTACGTATCGATGGACGTCGAGATCGGTGCGCTGAACACGCTGATTGCCGAGCTGAATGCGAAATCGCCGAAGGAGGGACCGAACGCCTATCTGATCACCATCAACGACATGGTCATCAAGGCCACTGTGGCGACGCTGCGCCGCGTGCCGACCGTGAACGCAAGCTGGACCGACGAGGGAATGGTTTTCTACGACGACGTCGACATCAGCGTTGCCGTGGCCATCCCGGACGGGCTGATCACGCCGATCATTCGCAAGGCCGACCAGAAGGGCCTGGCAACGATCAGCCGCGAGATGAAGGACCTCGCCGCGCGCGCCCGTGCCGGCAAGCTGAAACCGGAGGAGTATCAGGGCGGTGGCTTCTCAATCTCCAACATGGGGATGTACGGCGTGTCCGAATTCGCAGCGATCATCAACCCACCGCAGGCCGCGATTTTGGCGGTGGCCGCGGGACGCAAGCGACCGGTGGTGAAGGACGACGCCATCGTGATCGCCACGGTGATGACGTGCACGATGGCCGTGGATCACCGCGTCGTCGATGGAGCGCTTGGGGCGCAATGGCTGAGGGAGTTCAAGCGGATCGTCGAGGATCCGCTGAGTCTGCTGCTTTAATCGCCTCGGCAGAGCACGGGAGACGGGGCGATGGGGGCCATGCCACACCCCACATTCATTCTTCGTGACGCCATGCCGGCCGACGTGCCGAACGTGTTGCGTCTCATCCGCGGCCTCGCAGACTATGAGCGCCTGTTGGATCAAGTCGTCATGACGGAATCCGAGCTGCACGACGCCTTGTTCGGCCTGCGCCCTCTCGCCTACGCGCAGCTCGCCGAAGCCGACGGCAAAGGCGTTGGCCTCGCCCTTTGGTACCACACCTTCAGCACGTTCCGAGGGCGCCCTGACATCTTCCTCGAGGACCTCTTCGTTGAGCCTGACTACCGCGGCCGTGGCATCGGCCTTGCGCTGCTGCGTAACCTCGCGCAACGCGCCGTCGCCGAAAAATGCCGCCGCGTCGAATGGCGCGTGTTGAACTGGAATGCGCCGTCCATTGCGTTCTATGAAAGCCTTGGCGCAACACGCATGGCGGACTGGCACGTACGGCGGCTGGAAGGCGACGCACTGGCCGCACTCGCCCGAGGAGCATGACATGGCTGACCAAGGTTTCGATGTTGTCATCTTGGGCGGCGGGCCCGGTGGCTATGTCGCAGCGATCCGCGCAGCACAGCTCGGCATGAAGACGGCGCTGGTGGAGCGGGAAAATCTTGGCGGCATCTGTCTGAACTGGGGCTGCATTCCGACCAAGGCGCTGCTACGCACCTCGGAAATCAACCACCTACTGCATCGTTTGCCAGACTTCGGGTTCGCTGCGGTCGACGCGAAATTCGAGCTCGACCGGGTGGTAAAACGCTCGCGCGCCGTAGCCAAGCAGCTTTCCAACGGCGTCGCGCATCTGATGCGCAAGCACAAGGTTACGGTGTTCGACGGCAGTGGTAAACTCACTGACAAGCAGACAGTGGCGGTAGAGAAGGATGGAAAGCCGGTTGCGACGCTGAAAGCGCCACACATCATCCTGGCAACCGGCGCGCGCGCACGCGAGCTTCCGGGCATTGAAGCGGACGGCAAGCTGATCTGGACCTATCGACACGCGATGGTGCCGGTGGCATTTCCAAAATCCCTGCTGGTGATCGGCTCGGGTGCGATCGGCATTGAATTCGCAAGTTTCTATCTCAACATGGGTGCCGCGGTCACTGTGGTGGAAGTGCTGCCGCGCATCCTTCCTGTCGAGGATGCGGAAATCTCAGCGTTCGCGCACAAGGCGTTCGAGCGACAGGGCATGAAAATCCTTGCCGGCGCCACGGTGAAGAGTGTGAAAAAGGGCGCGGACAGCGTCACCGTCTCGGTGGCAACCGACGGCAAGACCCAGGAAATTACGGTCGATCGCGTGATATCCGCCGTTGGCATCATCGGCAACGTGGAAGGCATCGGCATCGAGGGCAGTGGCGTGAAGGTTGATCGCACGCACGTGGTCGTCGACGAATTCGGCCGCACCGGCGAGCCTGGTGTCTATGCGATCGGCGACCTCGTCGGCCCGCCGTGGCTCGCGCACAAGGCAATGCATGAAGGCGTGATCTGCGTGGAAAAGATCGCCAGGCTGAATGACGTGCATCCGATGGATGTGCAAAACATCCCCGGCTGCACCTATTGCCGGCCGCAGATCGCGTCAGTGGGACTAACGGAGGCGCGTGCCAAGGAACTCGGCCACGAAGTGAAGGTCGGCCACTTTCCGTTTATCGGCAACGGCAAGGCAATCGCCATGGGCGAGCCAGAGGGGCTGGTGAAGACCGTGTTCGATGCGAAGACCGGCGAGTTGCTCGGGGCGCACATGATCGGTGCGGAAGTGACCGAACTGATCCAGGGCTACACCATCGCCCGCACGTTGGAGACCACGGAAGCAGAGCTGAAGCGAACCGTGTTTCCACATCCGACGATCAGCGAAACAATGCACGAGGCGGTGCTGGACGCCTACGGCCAGGTGCTGCACATATGACCTTCTGATGCCTCGCCCCTTCAAGGCAGGCTCGAATTGACAGAACCATCGATCCTCCGGTCCGAAGCGGTCATGTGTTCTGTCGGACGGCGGCGACGATCTGCAGCGCCAGGTAGACGATCTCCACCAGAGACGCTCGATCTGGAGCAACGACAGAGACCGCGCCGCATTCCTGTCGGCCGGCTACGCCGCACCGTTCGGCTGTCCCATCGGGCGTGAGGCCTGCCGGTCCTCTCGACGGTAATCGGCTGGTCGAGCGCTCGAGCGCCGCAGCCCACGAACGCGGGCGTCCCAGCGGAGCGCTACTCCGCCGCCATCCGCGGACGCTCCGCGATCTCGGCCGCCCGCGCCAGGTCGACCGAGAGCAGCCGGGACACTCCTCGCTCCTGCATCGTCACGCCATACAGCCGATCCATCCGCGCCATCGTCAGCGGGTGATGGGTGACCACAAGAAACCGCGTGCCGATCTCCCGCACCATGTCCTCCAGCAAGGTGCAGAACCGCGCCACGTTCGCGTCGTCCAGAGGCGCGTCGACCTCGTCCAGCACGCACACCGGCGCCGGATTGCAGCGGAACACGGCGAAGATCAACGACAGCGCGGTCAGCGCTTGTTCGCCCCCTGACAGCAGCGACAGCGTCGCCAGCTTCTTCCCCGGCGGTTGTGCGTAGATCTCGAGCCCTGCCTCCAGCGGGTCGTCCGATCCTACCAGGGCCAGATGCGCCCGCCCGCCGTCAAACATGCGAGCGAACAACGCCTGGAAGTTCCGGTCGACCTCCTGAAACACGACATTCAGCCGCTCGCGCCCCTCGCGGTTGAGATGCCCGATCGAGCCTCGCAGCTTGGCGATCGCCGTGGTGATTTCGTCGCGCTCGGCGACGATCACGGCCATCTGCTTCTCCACCGCTTCGGCTTCGACATCAGCGCGCAGGTTCACCGGTCCCATTTCCTCGCGCTCTTTCAAGAGCCGTTCCAGTCGTCGACGCGCTTTGTCTTCCATCTCTGGCGTCAACGTGGCCGGCGGCTCCGGCAACGCCGCATCAGCACCAAGCCGCTCGATGATTCGCTCGGCCAGGGTGCTACACACCTGATCCGCCTGTGAAGCGGCGGCTTCGGCACGCAACACCGCCTCGCGCGCTGCCGCCAGTGCGCCCTCCGCGGCTCGTGTGTCGCGGTCGGCGGCCGCTGCATGCCCCTCGGCCGCTGCCAAGGCCTCCGCCACCCACCGGTGCGCCGCCTCTGCCGCCTCCAGCATTTCCAGCGCGTCCGCCCGGCGTGCCGCCACCGCCGCCGGTGCCGCTTCCAGCGCCGCGTGCTCGTCCACGGCGGCCACCAACCGGGTCTCCAGGTCCGCCACCCGCGCCACCGCGTCGCCGGCGCGCGCCGCCCAGTCCGTACGTTCCGTCGCCACGCGCAGCCGGCGCTCGGACCGTGCCGTATGCTCGCGCAGCAGCGTCTCATACGCTGCGCGCGCCGCATGCTCCTGCGCCCGCGCCGTCGTCAGCGCCTTCCGCACATCATCCACAGCCGCCCGCAGCACATTCAGGTCTGGCAATGCCGCGTGCGCTAACTGCGCGCGTTCCAGCGCTGCCTCCGCCTCCGCGTGCTCCGCCGCCTGCCGGGCGATCTGTTCATCCAATGCGGCTAGTCGCGCCGCCGCTGACGCCGCTTGGCCACGCAAACCCACCAGCATCGAGCGTGCCTGTTCGAGGCGAGCCTCCGCCTCGCGCCGCGCCAGCCGGCCGTGCTGCTCCGCCGCCGCGGACTCCTCTGCGACGCTCGCCGCCCCGGCGAGGGCCGTCCGGGCGGCTGCCACATCCGCCTCGGCGGCGCTCAAGTGCGAACGCAATGCCACCAGTCGGTTGCGCTGCCGCAGGCGCACCGCGGCCGCGGTGGGCGTGCCGGCATGAATCGCATAGCCGTCCCAGCGCCACACGGCACCGGCGCGCGACACCAGAGTCTGCCCGGGCGCCAGTGCGACCTGCAGCTCCTCCCCCACCGCGTCGTCCTCGACCAGCCCGATTTGCGACAGAGCGCGCGCGAGCGCCGCCGGTCCGTGCACCCACGCGGCCAACGGCACAACACCGTCGGGCAGCGCCGGGACTGGATCGAATGGCGGAAGGTCCCGCCAGTGTCGCGCCGCTTCGGGGTCCAACGCCGAGGTCAGCTCCTCACCCAAAGCCGCCCCCAGTGCCGTCTCCAACCCGTCGGGGACGTCAAGGGCGTCGACCATAGGCGGCCAGCGCTCGCCGTCCTTTACCGCCAGCACATCGGCCAGCGCCTGCGACTCGGCGGTCAGCCGCGCGCGTACCGATTCGGCCCCCGCTTCGGTCTGCCGAGCGTGCGCGAGCGCCGCCGCCGCCGCCGCCCGCGCATGCTCCATCTCTTCCAGCTTCCGGCGGAGCTCCGTCACCGCCGATTCGGCCGAATCTTGTTCGGCCTGGGCCGCGTCCAGCTGACCGGGGTCCACCTGCTGCGCCGTGATGTGCGCGCGTTCC
>JASHQG010000702.1 GCA_030037665.1 Acetobacteraceae bacterium | reverse complement strand
CGCCCGAGATCAGTGACGGCGGAAAGCGCTGCATGGAACTGGATCAAGTCGAGGCTCGGCGACTGACCGATTGCCCGCGTCGGAACGCCGCTGTGCTGATGGCGCGGTGCAACATCCTAATTCCTGAACCGCCGGTGCCGTTTCGGCGCTAACCTCGCGTCTGGCCAGCGGCTATGTCCGAGGCAAAGAGCCCTCTGGATCGGCACAGGAGCATCAAGCTCGGCTTCAAGCGCTCGGGCCAGGTTCCTTCTATCGGCGGTATGACCGCTGCGCCCACATCTTTTTCGCAGCCATCGCTCGCGCGGCTATCGTCGCCGCGGCCCTCGCACATGCGGGCGGCGGCGGCTGCCGCCCGATGCGCGCCTCTGACGCCCTGTAGCTGGGTAAGGGAGTGGCGTCGTCGCTACATCACGATTCGGTAGTTCGGCCGCTCTTTCTCGAAGACAATGTCACTCGCGAGGTCGATCGGCGGGGTGATGATCGAAAGCAGTGCGAACGCCTTTCCAGGCGAGACGGTGCCGTGCAACGCGCCGCGTGGCACATAGATGTAGTCTCCCGGATGCACCGTTCGGACTTCGTCGCCGACGCGGAAATCGCCATCGCCTTTCAGCACGATCAGAAGTTCCTCGTGTCCGGCGTGGCGGTGGCAGCCGCCGGTGGCGTCGAACCACAGCACGCCGGCAACGACCCCCTCACCGACGGTGAGCGCCTTGACCGGGATGATACCTTCCTCCGGCGGCAGCTCGCTCAGCGCACGCAATGCGTCGTCGAGATTGTGAAAGTTGCCCATTTTTCGGCCCTCCTTTAGGTCTCGGCCCAGGTGCGGCAGAGCGCCGCGCCGGCTGACCGGTCTGACATACATACAGTCTGTATGCAACGTACATCCTGCATGGAATCTTTGAGCCGTCAAGAGCAACGTTCCGCCGAAACTCGCACGGCGCTGCTGCGCGCGGCGCGGCGGCTGTTCGCCTCCCGCGGCTATGCCGCGACGCCGACCGAGGAGGTGGTTCGTCGCGCGCGGGTGACGCGCGGCGCGCTCTATCATCACTTCCGCGACAAGCGGGATCTGTTCCTGGCGGTGCTGGACAACGAGCAGAAGCGGCTCGCCGCACAAGCCGCCGAAGCGGCAGGGCGCGAGCCGGATCCCTGGGCGGCGCTGCGCGCCGCCTCCTCTGCGTTCCTCGATGCCTGCCTCGATGGGGCGGTTCGGCAGATCGTGCTGATCGACGGGCCAGCCGTACTGGGCGCGGAGCAATGGCGCGTCTCCGACCAGGGCTACTACCTCGCGGCGATGAAGGCGCTGATTGAGGCGGCGGTGGAGGCTGAGCTGATCGAGACGCAAACTCCTGATCCGCTGGCGCACGTGATCTTCGGCGCGCTTCACGAAGCGGCAATGCTGATCGCCGGGGCGGAGGACAAAAACGCCGTGCGCGCAGCGGTGGGGCTGGTGATCGAGCGGCTGTTTGATGGCTTCGGAAGGAAGCAGGGCTGAGGCAGGCGGCGCGGCGGCTGTCGCGGCTACGGTGCGGTCAGCGCGCCGCGACGTCGTGATTGAGCCTTGCGCGGCACGTCGCCTGCGGTTTGCGCAACGCCGGTTCTCCGACGGTTCCGGACCGGGTTGAATGGGGGAATGGCCGTGCCTCCAACACCACGAGCCAGCGCGTTTCTTCCCGCTCGACGGCGGTCACGTTCGCGGAGGGCAGGTCACCATTTGACCGGGCTTTCATCCTGTCGGGACCTCCGTTCCCCCAGCAACGGCGCCACCGAGATATCCTTGCACTGAAAGTGAATCACACCCGAATGAGCGGTGCAGCGACAAGTGTTGCCGAAAACTCGAAGAAAAGCACCCAGCCGCACGGTCGCGGACGCCGTCGTTGACGCTGCCGTGATTGCGGAAACCCTTTCTTACATTATGCGTGGGGAAAGTTGTGCTAAAAGAGGGCATAAACTTGACATTTGACGTGGGGGGAAGGCGCGTACTCAGTGCATGCCGTGACATCGCATCCGCCTGCGGCGTCCAAGCTCTCTCGCTCCGTCGCGACCGGTGAGAGGGTGGAGCTGCGCGGACTGCGCTGTTTCGCAATCCTGGCGCGCAGCGGCAGTTTCCGCCGCGCAGCGCAGGAACTGAAGAGCGGCCAACCCACGCTGAGTCATCAGATCCGTAAGCTAGAACATGCGCTGGACACTCGGCTCCTGGTCCGCCACGCGCGTGGCATCACTCTGACGCCTGCGGGCAGTTGCCTGCTCGACCGCCTCGACACCATGATGCACCTGCTTGCGGCACCGCTGCAGCAGGAAGACGAGGGAACTGTCCTCGGCACCGTGTCAGTGGCCATGCCGGCCGAGGTAGCGCCGCTCTTGGTGCCGCCGCTGGTTGCCGCGTTCCACAGAAGCTGGCCGCACGTCACACTCGACGTGAAAGAGGCCGCCAGCGGCACGCTGGAAGCCTGGCTCCTTCACGGCCGGGTCGATATCGCGCTGGTGCAGGATCCACCGGAACTCGATGAGTTCTGTTCCGAGCCGCTGCTCAGCGAGAACCTCGGTTTCGTCGCCGCGCCCGGTTCGCGCGTGGCGAACAGTGATGCGCCGGTTCGCCTGCGTGAACTTGCGGAGCACCCGCTGATCCTGCCCCGTGCGCAGCATTGGATTGCGCGGCGCGTGACCAGCGCAGCGTTCAAACGCGGCGTGCGCATCGAACCGGCGTTCCAGGTCGACAGCCTCGCGCTCATCAAAGAGATGGTGCGCAGCATGCTCGGCTGCACCGTGCTGCCTTGCATGGCGGTTCGCGACGAGCTGGCGCGCGGCTCCCTGGTGTTCCGGCCAATCGAACAACCGACGCTGTGCACGACGCACGCGATCGCTTTCCGGCAAACGACGACGGAGCCGCTGCTGGGCGGCTTTGTCGACGTGGTTCGTGACGTGGTGATGGCGCTGGCGAAAGACGGCACGTGGAAGGGTGCGCGCATCGCCAGGCCGGAAACGAACGGTTCCATTGCGATCTGGGGACCGGATTTAGCGGCCTGGCGAGTTCCGGTTGCGGGCGCAGCGTTCCCTGAGCGACCGCTTGCAGGCGACTGACTCCCTATACCGAGCGCGCGGGCGACGGACGGCTGTGCTCTGGCGGGTGCCTCGCCGGGGTTGGGCTGTGTTGTACAGTAATGATTAAATAAGCTGTGTTGTAATTCTGCCATACCGACTGTCATTATACTGCCACGGCGTCAATAGACGTTGCCCCTCTCAAATACTGTTCGGATAGTGCTACGCGGGTCCAATACGCTGGCGGTCCAACCAACGTGGGATTCCACAAGTTCTGCCGGGTATGCCCGGCACAAAATGGGAAGGTTCCGCCGGGCGTGCCCGGCACAAAATGGGAGGAAATGAATGCGATCGCTCAGAGTTCTGGTGCCCATAGGGGCAATCCTGATGGGCCTAGCGACAGGGTCCGCTTACGCCAGCCGGATCTTGGACATGGAGGGCAACCCGCAAACACCGACCGGTACAGGTCTCGTCACGGACCTGGACGGTTTCCAAGAGATGGGTAGCCCCTACACCGGAGGCCAGGGATTGGAGACTGAGGGTGCGGACCCGTGGTCGGTGCCGGCCCCGGGCACCATCAACATGCGCATCAACTCGTTCGTCAACGAGTTCCCGATGGTCACGTGGTTCAGCGGCATGAACGGCAACGGCACTCCCGCATCGAACGCCGGCAACAAGATGCAAGGCTATGGCATCTACGGCTGGATACGTGTCGATCTTGGCATCGACGGCCAGACCAAGAACGGCATCAAGTATGGCGCGGTCACCGAGATCTGGGAGAATAACAACACCGCTATTACCGGCACCTCGGGTACCAATGCGGTGTCCGGCTTCGGCCAAAGTGCGTCGGCCGACTCCAGCGACAACACGCTCTGGGTTTCGACAGCCAACGTCTATCTGGGCACCGATCAGGTCGGATTCCTGCGCGTCGGCAACGGCATCGCGGCGCAAACCTTGTACGAGGTGGGTCTGGCCGACAACTTCGACATCGGTGGCTGGATCGCATTTGCCGGCACGGACATCCCCGGCAACATGGCACCGGTCTGGCCGTGGGCGGACGGAGGCACCCAGTGGATGGCGGATGCCATTGTCTGGACGAGTCCGGTGTTTCAGGGCTTCGACATGGGGCTGAGCTATATACCGAACAACACCCCGGCGTTTGACGGCTCGGGATGCTCTGAGCCCTTCGGCGGCACCAACTGCGCCACGCAATCTTCGTCCACATTCCCCGGCGACTTCCAAAATAGGTACCGCAACGAGTTCAGCGTGGCGCTGCGCTACCGCAATTCGTTCGGGCCGATCGGCATGGCCATGTCCGGCATCTACTCGGTCAGCGGCACGGTCAACGCCACCGGTCCGATTCCGGCGGCGGACTCTCCTACCGGGGCGGAAATCTTCCAAAGATACAAGGGCCTCAGCGTTGGCGACGTGGGTGCTGAGTTCACCATCAATCATGCGTGGCAAGTCCTCGGCAACGTAATGTGGGGCAACTTCAACGGCAGCTGGGGCTTGCAGCCGGATGGCGGGAAGAGTGCCGTCGCCTGGACGGTCGGCACGAAGTACACGTTCATCCAGGCTCCGCTGACCATCGGCACCTACTGGTTCAACTATAACTACAACGGCCTCGACATCGCACTTCCGACTGGCGTCGGTGCGCGTACCTCAAAGGGTATCGACGTCGGCATAAACTATGGCCTCGGCCCGGGCGTGGTGCTCATCGCCGAATATGCCTGGGGTGAGAACTCGCAGAACGGCTTCGATTTCCTGACTAACGAGTTGGGACCGAACGGCAACAAGGTGTGGGCGCAGGTCCTCACGGCCGGCATGTCCGTCCGCTTCTGATCGACGGGCGAACGGAGTGAGCAGCCGACGGGGCGGCGGGGTGCTCCCCGCCGCCTTTCTCTTGGCTGCGCATTTGCGACGCGCGGACTACCGTCGGATTCGCATGATGGCCACCGCGTGATACGCTCAGGGCTTCGCGGCGGACCAGACGTTATCACTCGGTTGTATCAGTGTAGCCTCTTATCGCGACACACCGGACAAGGGCACGATCCAGCGCGGCTCCATCAAGCCAAGCCGCGTTCCTCATAGAGTTCGGTCGCGATGTGCACCGCGATCGTGAGCGCCGGCCGGCCCCCATGGAAATCAAGGCGGGTAATGATCTCGCCGATTTCTCTTTCGGTGCACCGTCGTTTAGCGCCTAAGCGACATCACCGCGCTGTTATTCCGGCTGATAGCGCGCAATGAACCTGTCGAAGTGTCGAACGGATAGGGCAACCGCGAAGCGGCCGGTGGCCTTATCTATCGGACGCCGCGCAAGTGCGAGCATTCTCGCCGCGATGCTGCGTTGGCGCGCCGATCCGCGTCGGAAGCTGGGAGCTCTGCGGCGAAAGTCCACGCGCGCGCGGGTGGCAAGTCGGATCAGGGTGCTGACGGCGTCATGGCCACGATAGCCGGCGGGCAGACTTCGTCGCGCTGGGGATCACCGCCTGGCGCGGCTCAACGCCAACAAGGCCGAGTCGTTGGCCGTGCTCGACTGCGCCGACATCCCGCAGCCTGCGAATAATTCCGATCGGCACGTCCGCAGCCAGGTTACCAGACGAAAGATCAGCCTGAGTCCCCGCAGCGACATCGGACGCGACCGTCGCGATGCCTTCCTCGGCCTCGCCAAGACCTGCGCAAAACTCGGCGTTGCGTTCTGGGACTGTCTCGGCAACCGCCTAGGTGTATCCGGGCAACTCTCGGTACCACCCCTCGCAGAGATCATCCGGTGCGGCGACCAACCCGCGTAGCGGCTGCTGCCCGGATTTCTGCCCCCCTGACCGGAATTCCCGCTAAGTCGAATTTCCTGCCCCCGGCGGGTCAGGACTCGAACCTGCGGCCGAGCGGTTAACCGCGAGGCAATTTATCAGGACAGACCAGGACGGGAAGCGACATGGCGCTGCCACCCCGGTCCCGGAACTACCGGGGACCGCCGCCGCGGACGGCCCACGGACACAGCCGTCGGCGTCCCACAGCGTACATCTGCCGCGGTTGTCGCGGGCCCACGTAAGGCCACAAGCGGGGCTCCCTACCGGGGGGCCCCGCCCGTTTTCTACTTGCCGCGTTTCCGCGCCAACACCTTACTTGTCGGACACGCCCGACTGGGTCGGTTGTTACCTGCCGATGCTGTAGCCGGGCGAGTTCTGCAGCTCGCGCTGCTGCATCTGATAGCTCTGGTCGAAACCACTGCCGACGTGGGGCGCGCCACTGGTCGCAGCCGGCGGGTCGTAGCTCGGCGACTGGGCGTAGTTCTGCGCCTGGGCGTAATTCTGCCTCCCGTTATAGTTCTGCGCCTGGGCCGGATACTGGCTGGCGGATTGTGCGAACGCGGGCATCGCGCCCGCGGCGAGGCCAGCGGCCATGCTGGCGGCAAGAAGCAGCTTCTTCATGGTGTCGAACTCCTGTGTGCTGGCAAGCCCTGGGCAACAGCTGCTCCTCCCGCCAGAAGCGCCGAGGCGCCAACGGCGGCAAATATCAGCGTTCCCACGACACGCATCCTTCTGTGATGGCTCAACAATTGGCCCGGCAGGGATACCCAACAACGTCAGGCACTCAATCTTCCGGGCCTGGTTGTCTTGGGCGACATGGTCTCTCTGAATGATCGAAATAATCCCGATTCCGCGCACATGACCTGTGCGTACAGCGCACAACATGGATTGCTGACACGTCTGCAGCGCCCACTCCCGGGGCACTCACCTGATCGCCAGATTCCCGTCGGCGTCGCCGGAAGTGGTGGAGATTCGGCGCGCCGTGCGGCGCGGCGTGGCAGTGCAGACGCAGGCGGTCATCGGACCGGTCGGCTCAGCTGGAGTTGCGAAGCGTCAACCCTCGCCGGCAGAGCATTCGATAACCGACGACGGATTGGCGCGGTCCGAGCCGCTGGAGTAGGCGGGTGTCGGCGATTTCCTGTGGACCCCTGCGGAGGCCGTGCCGCAAGTACTGATGGAAGCCGGAGCAGCCTCGACCGCTCTGACGGCCCGCTTGTCGCGGCTTGATGCTGGCCGCCTCACTACGCTGGTTTGCCGCGCCATGCCGGGTCCGGTGCTTTCGTCCGCGCGGCGAACGCGGCCAAGTCAGGTCGGCCTACGGAACACCATCACCACGGGCGTGATCGAGGGGGTGATCCGGCCGGTGGGCGTTAGCTCGCCAGTCTCGCGGTTGATCTCGAACTGCACAATATTGTCCGCCTTTTGGTTGGCGACGTAGAGCCACTTTCCACTCGGGTCGATGACAAAATTGCGCGGAAAGTTCACACCCCGGTTGGCGAAGCCGATGACGGAGATTTTGCCGGTCGCGGGGTCGATCCTGTAGCCGACGATGCTCTGCGCGCCACGGTTGGATCCGTAGAGGAACTTGCCCGACGGATGCACGGCGATCTCGGCCGTACTGTGCGGGCCGGAATAGCCGGCGGGCTCGGTCGAAACGCGTTGTACGGTCCGCCCGACCTTACCGGTCGCGGGGTCGTAACCAAATACTGTGATCGTTGCGTTGAGCTCGTCGATGACATAGAGCGTCTTGCCGTCGTGCGAGAAGGCGATGTGCCGTGGACCGGCTCCCGGCGCGACGGACGCCTCGCTGACTCGCTCCAACCCCCCATTGGCGAGACGGAAGGTTTGCACCCTGTCGATACCAAGGTCGGCAGCAGCGATGAACCGACCGTCCGGATCGAAGACAACACTGTGGGGATGCGGCGCCTCTTGGCGGTCCTTATTGGGGCCGGTGCCGGTGTCTTTCAGCACGCCACTCACGGGACCGAGTCGGCCGTCTGTCTCAATAGGCAGTACGACAAAATCACCACCGATGTAGTTGGCCACCACCACGTGTCGCCCTGTGGGATCGACCGCCAGGTGGGCGGGAATCGGGCTATTCAGTGACTGGCGGTTCAGAAGCTTCAGCGTGCCGGCATCCGGGTCGATCGCGTAGGCTTCGATGGAACCGGACTTCTTACCCTCGTAGTCGTCTATCTCGTTGGTGACGTAAAGGAAGCGTTCGGTCGGATCGAGGGCGACGAAGGACGGATTGGCGCTCGGCACCTGCTGCACCGGTGTCAGCGCGCCGGTCTGAGGATCGAAGCGGAACACCGAAAGCCCGATTGGATTGTCGTTGCCACCGCCCGGCGGATTCTTCGTGTACGAGCCGACATACACGTAAGTCGGCTTACCAGCGTCTGCAGCCCGCGCCTCGGGACTGGACATGGCTAGTAATGCTGCACCGGCGAAGCCGGCGGCGACCACTCCGCGGCGTTCAATGTGCCGCGTCGCCGGAATTGCGTCTTTTCCGTCCATCGCTCGTGTCCTCCCAGATCAGGCGTTGGTCTTCTTCTA
>JASHQG010000701.1 GCA_030037665.1 Acetobacteraceae bacterium | reverse complement strand
ATTCGGCACGGTCAAGCTCGATCTCCGACCATCGTGCGCCGCGGACTTCACCCGAGCGCGCGGCCGTCAGGATCGCGAACTGCAGCGCGCGAGCGCCCATCCCCTCACGTTCCCGCAGCGCCGCCATGAAGACCGGCGCCTCGCGCCAATCGAGTGCCGCGTAATGCACGACCGGCGCAATCTTGCTGCGGGACGGCAGCACAAGTGCAAGGTGGTCGCGCCATGCCGCGGGGTTCTCGCCGTTGCGCCAGCCGCGTGCCTTGGCGTAGGACAGCACCGCCTCGATCCGCCTGCGCACCCGCGTCGCGGTCTCCGGCTTCTCCGCCCACATTGGTTTCAGCACCTTGAGAACATCATCTGTCGCGATGGCACTGCACGCCATGCCGCCTAAGACGGGCGCAGCATAGGCGGCGAGCGAGTTGCGCCATTGCGTTGCACTCTTGTCGCTGCGCCAACCGCTTTCATTCGCCTCGATGTAAGCCTTGGCCGCCTCAGCGAAGGTGATAGCGCGCGCCGCCTGCGTTTCCTCTGCCTGCCGCTCGGAGGCGCGGTGGTCGATCGGGTCAATGTGGCTGGCGAGCTGCTCGCGTGCTGCCTGCGCCTTGTTGCGTGCCGTGGCGAGCGATACGGCCGGGAACCCGCCCAGACCCATCTCACGCACCTTGCCGTGCCGCTGGTAGCGGAACAGCCAAGCGCGGCGCTCCGCGGTCACGACCCGCAGCCACAGACCGTTGCCGTCGCCATACATGCCTGGCGGCAGGGTCCGAACCTTGGTTGACGTCAGCTTTTCTTTCACAACAATCCCTCCGGCGCGCGAACTGACCTCCATAGCCCACGACTTGATCCACGACCTGATCGTGGATCGGGGCACAGCCCGTGGAGCCGCGCGGAGTGAAAGTGCCCGGAAAATCGGGGTTTTTCAAGGGTTAAGGAGTGTGGGGGAGTGTCAGAAAGTGGCGTTTGGAGGTCCGGGCGGGAATCGAACCCACATTCGCGGATTTGCAGTCCGCTGCATCACCACTCTGCCACCGGACCGGGGAGCGCGACCGCGCGGTATATCGGCTGGCCGCCCCCCTGGGGTCAAGCCCAGTTCAGACGGCAGCGTCGTATTCCGCCGAGATGTCCTTGCCGGTGTAATCAGGCATGAGCGCCGCCGAGACCAAGCTGATCACCGCGCAGGCCAGGATGTAAATCGCGACGGCATATCCTGTGCCATAAGCGGCGAACAACGCCGTAGCGATGATCGGCGCCGGTCCGCCGGCAATGATAGAGGCAAGCTGATAGCCGATCGAGGCGCCGCTATATCGCAGCCGTGGCGTGAACGCCTCGGCGATCAGCGCCGCCTGTGGCCCATACATCATGTCGTGCGGAATCAGCGACAACACGATGGCGATGAACACCGCGGACGGCAACGCTGTGTCAAGCATGCCAAAATAGAGGAAGCCGAACAGGCCCGTCACCGCCGCGCCGATCAGGTACATGTTGCGGCGACCGATGCGGTCCGAGATATGGCCGGAGAGCGGAATGGTGATGAACGACACACAGGAGGCCACCAACACTGCCGCCAACACCAGATCACGCGACATATGGAGCGTGCTGATCGCGTAGGCAAACACGAACGCGGTGAAGATGTAAAACGGCGCCTGCTCCCCCATACGCAGCAGGGCGGACAGGATGACCTCCCGCAGCTGATTACGCATGACCTCCACGACCGGCGCGCGCTCAGTACGCTGATTGTCCAAAAGCTGACGGAACACGGGCGTTTCCAGAATCCCCAGACGGATCCACAGGCCGATACCGACCAGCACAATGCTCAACACGAACGGGATGCGCCAGCCCCACGTACCGAAATCGGCCCCCGACCAGGCACTAAACGCCAGGATGGCCAGGTTCGACAGGAACAGACCGGATGGCACACCGAATTGCGGCCAGGAGGCGACCAGACCGCGGCTATCGTGCGTGCGCGCCCATTCCATGGCGATCAGCACCGATCCACCCCACTCGCCGCCCACACCGATGCCTTGCAATGCGCGCAGGATGGTCAGGATGATGGCACCCCAGATGCCGATTGACGCGTAGCCAGGGACGAAAGCGACCAGAAACGTAGCAATGCCCATCAGCAGGAGCGTCGAGATCAGTGTCGCCTTGCGGCCGATCCGGTCGCCATAGTGGCCGAAGATCACGGCACCGATCGGACGACCGACGAAGCCGATAAAATAGGTGGTGAATGACGCGAGGACGCCGGTGAGCGGGTCCTGATTTGGAAAAAACAATTTGGGGAAGACCAGCCCGGCGGCGGTGCCATATATAAAGAAGTCGTACCACTCGATCGTAGTTCCCACCGTCGAGGCGATCACTGCCTTACGCAGTTGTGCACTATGTTCGGCGTCCGACAGGCCGCTCTGCGCAGTCGTGCTGGCCATGGTCGCGTTCCTTCCCCTCTATTGACGATCCGGTTCCCGGTTTGATGCCGGCTGTATCACAACTCGGCAATCTTGCACACAAGATGAAGCTTTAGCCACGCCACGCGCATTGGGGCGAAATGGCGTACACCCGCGCCCGTGCTACCGTGCCGGCGCAGACCAGGAGGTAACATCATGCCGTATCCGAACCTTGGCGGCGATCCGGTCGACCTCGACGCGCTTAACGATTATCTCCTCTCGGACCGTTCGCCGCCGGAATGCATGGACGTCTCGCAGCTTGACGGCTTCCTGGCCGGCATCGTCATCGGCCCGGACATGATCACGCCGAGCGAGTTCCTCCCGGTCATCTGGGGCGGCGACGAGCCGACCTTCGCCGATGCGGACGAAGCCAACATGGTGATGGGAACGATTCTCGGCCGTTATAATGAGATCATCGATGGCCTCGACGAGACCCCCGCCAGCTACGCACCGGTGTTTTGGCAGGATCGTGCCGGCAACAGTATCTTCGAGGACTGGGCTGTCGGATTCATGCAGGCTGTCGGCCTGCGCCAGGATGTTTGGGAGGCGGTGCTGGCGGACGAAGAATACGCCATGCTGTTGATTCCGATCGGCGTCATCGCGGCGGTGGCGGAACCGGAGATAGGAATGGTCGACGTCAATTTCCCGGAAAGCTTCGTCGATGAGTTGCTCGACAAGGCGGATGATCTGGTGCCAGCCTGCGTGATCGGCCTGCGCGCGTACTGGCGGGAGCATGCTACAGAACCGAACCACAGCAGCATTCCGCCAAGCCGGTTGCGACACTAGGATCTGATATCATTGCGAGGAGCGAATGCGACGCAAGCAGTTCCGGCCAGCGAGCAGGTCGCTTCGTCGCTTTCAGTCCTGACGCGCAACAAGACCGCCCATCGTCATCCCGGGGCAAGCCGGGACCCGCGCGGCGTAGGTCCTCGCCTGTGGCGCGAGGGTGCTGAACGGCGTGTTGGATCCCGTAGCGGGTTCCGCCCTCTGGGCGGTGGCGAACGCGCAGTACGCCCCGGCAACCACTACACGCTGACTATTCCGGCGGCGTAGACGCAATATGGAATTTATATCGCCGAGCTGCCATGTCCGGCGCCTGCCAGGTTGAGGTTTGCAGCGCCATGCCATCTGCTCACAGCGAATTTCGCACCGTCGCCGCGAATGCTGCGGCGGGCGTCGCGCAGGAAAAGAGCGACGTCTTACTGGATGCAACCGGTCCCGTCGTCGGCGAGAATGTGCTGGTGATCGGCCACGATACGCCTGGCATTGTGGCGGAACTTGCCTATCGCGGTGCGGCGGAGATCACGCTGCTCGGCCCGAACGCACAGCCTGAAGCGGCGACAGTTGATGTCGCGGTGGTCACCGGCGTCGCCTGCGTCGGCTATGCGCAGCGCGCGGTGGAGCGGGCATGCCGCGCCCTGAACCGCTCCGGCCGGATCGTACTGCGCAGCACGACGGACGTGGATGATGATTTGGGCGATGGCATTGCCCGCACATTGCGCGCGGCCGGTTTCTTCCGACTGAGGCTGCGCACATCCGGGGGCCGGCTGATCGCCAGCGCCCACCGGCCGCGGTCGAGCGCCCGGCGCGACGCGCGAGTGGCTGCTTCATGTCAAGGCCGGGAATGTGGCATCGTTTGACAAGCCGGGTTCCAGTTGACGCTGTGATCATGGCGACAGAGGTCGTGTACAGGCAGCCATGTACGACGTTATAATGATCGTGCTGGTGCTGGCCGCGTTTGCCGGCGCGGCGGCGTATGTTCGCGTGTGCATCGAACTCACGCGGCCATCGGCGCCGCCGGAACGACGGTCTGACCGATGACATGGCAGGGCTGGGCGCAGCTCGCGCTGTTCGCGCTTCTGGTTGCCGCCACAGTCCGGCCGCTCGGCGGTCATATCGTCCGTGTAATCGAGGGTGGCTGCACGCCGCTGCAACGCTTCATCCGGCCGGCGGAAACCGCGTTCTATCGCCTTGCCGGGGTTGATCCCGTCGAGGAGCAGACCTGGCCCGCCTACGCAATGGGCCTGCTGATGTTCCACCTCGTTGGATTTTTGGTGCTGTTTGGGCTGCAGCGCGCGCAGAACATGCTGCCGCTCAATCCGCAGCAGTTTGCCGCCGTGTCACCGGATCTCGCACTGAACACCGCAGTCAGCTTCATCACCAATACAAGCTGGCAGTCCTATGGCGGCGAGACCACGCTCAGCAATCTCGTACAGATGGCCGGCATTACCGTGCAATCGTTCCTGTCTGCCGCGGCGGGCATCGCGGTGGCAATCGCGCTGGTGCGCGGCTTCGCGCGGCGATCCGTCCGGACGATCGGTAATGTCTGGGTCGATCTGACCCGTGCCACGCTCTACGTGCTGCTGCCGATCTGCTTGGTCGGCGGCTTGTTCCTGGTCTGGCAGGGCGTACCCCAGACACTGGGTGGCTTTGTCCATGCCACCACGCTGGAAGGTACGGCGCAGGTGATCGC
>JASHQG010000700.1 GCA_030037665.1 Acetobacteraceae bacterium | reverse complement strand
GCCATCTCGCGCGGGCCTTCCTTGCGATACATAGCCTGGCATTCCAGGAACACGGTCGCGACGATGTTATGCCCGCCCTGGATATCCTCCAGCAGTTCGGGCAGGAAATAGTGCCGGCCCGGCGGCACGTCCCAGAAATGGTGGTGCGGATCGATGATCGGCAGCGCCGGCTCAAGCGGCGCCTCGCGCGGCCGCTTTGCCAGCCAGGCCCTCAGATCGGCGTCGCTGCGATAATAGAGCCCGCGGAACTCGCCCTTGGCATCGCCTGCCATGTCTGTTTCCCCCCGTCTCAGGCCGCGAGCGCCAGTGACTCGCGCAGGAAATCCGGATCGAAGATCTTCGTCGCCATCACCTGGCAGCGCTTCATCAACCGGTGTTCGTCCGGACCGTAATCAGGGCGCGCGTAGTGCCAGGTGCCGATGTGGTCCCAAAGCAGCAGATCACCCACCGCCCATTCATGCACGTAACGGTATCTGTCCTGCAGGACGTGATCGAACAGGCACTGCAGCAACTCGGTGCTTTCCGCTTCGGAAACGCCGTCGATGCGTGCGGTGAAGCCAGGATTTACATAAATCACTGCTCGCCCGGTGATCGGATGCGTCAACAGCACGGGGTGGTGAACCGGTGGACGCTGCCGGCGCTGCTCCTCGGTCAGCGGCGGACGCTGGCTGCCTTTCTCACGCCGGACATAATCCCAGTAGAATTCCAGGTCGTGCATCGCGGTCAGGCCACGCAGCCGCTCGAGCAGCGGTGCGGGCAAATCCGCGGCAGCCGCCTGGGTGTTGGCGAACTCGGTGCCACCGAGCGCACGGCCATCACGCATCGGCACCTTGAAAGCCGACAGCACATTCACGAACCCCATCGTGGTCGTGTAGGTCATATCCGTGTGCCAGGACTGCCCGGCATCAGGCGCACCGATCAGCTTTCCATCCACCTGCACGTTCGACAGGATCGTCACTTCCGGCATGCCAGGTTCGTGATGCGGGAGGCCCTTGATCACCTGGATTTCGCCGAACCGTGCCGAGAAGCGGCGAAGGTCCGCCGCTTCCAGCGCCTGGTCGGAAAAGCGCAGCACGCCATGCTCGCCCAACGCGCGCAAAACCGAGGCGAAATCCGCGCGCGACAGATCCTGTCGCAGATCGACCCCGCGCACGGTGGCGCCAAGGATTTGCCCGCTCGGTTCAATGCGCAGCATGTTGGACTCCCTCACCAAGCGGGAGCCTACGCGCTCGTCTTATGACACATCAAGCGCCCGGTCGGGCGTGCGCGGCACCGGCACGCGCGGCAGGCCGAAGTGATCGCGCAATGTCGATCCCTCATAGTCGCGACGGAACAGGCCGCGGCGCTGCAAGAGGGGAACAACCTGCTCGACGAATTCGCTGAACCCGCCGGGAAACCACGCCGGCAGGATATTGAATCCGTCTGCCGCGCCCTCAACGAACCACCGTTCGAGTGTGTCAGCGATCGTTTCCGGTGTGCCGCACAGCACCCAATGTCCGCGCGCGGCCGCAGTCAGATTGAACAGATCGCGCAGCGTCATGCCTTCGCGCCGCGCCATCTCATAGAGCACGTTATGGAACGTCCGGCCGCCTTGGGTGAGCGGCGGCGGCGGCACCGGACCATCGAGTCGATGACCTGTCACGTCGTAACCGATACGGCTGGTGACCAGTGTCAGCGCGTTGGTCGTGTTCACCCAACGCTGCAGCGTCGCCAGTTTCTCGCGTGCTTCGCCGTCACTCGATCCCACGATCGGCATCACCCCGGGCAGCACGGAAATCGCTTCCGGTGGCCGGCCGTATTTCGCCATGCGGCCTTTCAGATCGGCATAAGCCCGTTGTGCCGGTTGCAGTTCCTGCACCACGGAAAACACCACATCCGCGGTACGCGCAGCCAGCTCCAACCCCGACGGCGAGCCTCCCGCCTGGATGATCACCGGATGTCCCTGCGGGCAGCGCGCCATGTTGACAGGACCGCGAACCTTGAAGAACCGGCCGCGATGATTGAGCGGATGCACCTTGGCGGGATCGATGAAGCGGCCGGTCGCCTTGTCGGCAACGATGGCCCCATCTTCCCAGCAATCCCACAGACCGCGCACGACGTCGACAAACTCGTTCGCGCGCTCATAGCGGAATTCATGCTCCAGGTGTTCGTCGAGGCCGAAGTTCAATGCCGCGCGCGGGTTGGAACTGGTGACGACATTCCAGGCAGCACGTCCGCCGCTGATATGATCGATCGAGCCGAAAACCCGCGCGACATTGAACGGCTCGGAAAAACTGGTGGAGACCGTCGCGCCCAGACCTATGTGATTCGTATGGGCTGCGAGCACCGAGATCAGCGTGGTCGGCTCGAAGCGGCACATGAACGACGGATGATCGGTCGGATCCATCGCCATGGCGTCGGAAATGAACAAGAGATCAAACTTGCCGCGTTCGGCAATACGGGCGATCTCCTGCATCACCGGCAGTTCCATGTGAGAAGAGAACGCGCCCTCATGGCGCCAGCCGGCCATGTGGTTGCCGGTGCCGAGAACGAAAACGCCGAGGTGCATCTGACGGCCAGGCATGCTGATCGCTCTCCTCCGATACTAGGTGAGCTGCCCGAGGAATTCGCGGGTACGAGGGTCCTTTGGATTGGTGAAGAACTCCTCAGGCGGCCCATATTCGACGATCACGCCACGATCGGTAAAGTAGATCCGATCGGAGACGTCGCGCGCGAAGCGCATCTCGTGCGTAACGAGAATGCAGGTCATGCCTTCGTCGGCCAGCTGCTTGATGGTGACGAGCACTTCCTTGACCGTTTCAGGATCCAAGGCTGCCGTTACCTCGTCGAACAACATGACGTCAGGGTTCATGGCCAGGGATCGGGCGATGGCGACACGTTGCTGCTGGCCGCCGGACATTTCGCCGGGGTACGCATGTTCCCGTCCTTGCAGGCGCACCTTGGCAAGCAGGGCCATGGCGCGGTCCTCGACCTCCTTGCGCGGCTGATGCAGCACCTGGATCGGCGCCATCATCACGTTCTGCAGGGCGGTGCGATGCGGGAACAGATTGTACTGCTGGAATACCATGCCGATATGGCGGCGCAGAGCGAGCTTGTCGAGCCTGGGATCGCCGACCTCGATGCCACGCACCGTGATCGAGCCGCTGTTGAACGGCGTGAGCGCATTGATGCAGCGGATCAGCGTGGACTTGCCTGATCCGGAGGGGCCGATGACGCAGATTACCTCACCCTTCATGACCTGCAGCGACACACCCTTCAGCACTTCGATGTGGCCGAAGGACTTGTGAACGTTGTCGATGCGGACGATCGGCTCCGCTTCGGTCCAGTTCGTCTCGGGGGCGCGGCTCGGAATGTCCGGGACCTCTAAATCTTGACCGCGTACCGACGCTCCAGGCGCAGGGTGAGGCGAGCAATCGGATACGAATAGACAAAGAACCACAGCAGAATCCAGCCGTAAAGCGGCGCCAGCAGCTCGGTGCGGCCGCCTTCCGCAGCTTCGACCTGGCCCGCAAGGGTCATCACGTCGTTCACGCCGACGATCGAGGCCAGCACCGTCGACATCGTCAGGATGGCATAGAGATTCATCCAAGGCGGCAGCATGCGCTTGATGCATTGCGGCAGGATGATCGACCAAAGCTGCTGGCGGCGGCTGAAGCCCAGCGATTCGGCTGCCTCCCACTGACCGGTCGGGATCGACCGGACCGCACCGCGAACGATCTCTGCGACGTTGGCCATGACCGGAAGAGCGAGACCGAACACCGCCTTGATCCAGTCCGGCAGCGGCACGACGAAACCGCCGATGCGGATCTGGAATGGCAGCATGAACATGACAAAGAACAACAGCACGAGCCACGGCGCGTTGCGGAAGAATTCGGTGAGCAGCCAACTGCCGCGGCGGAGCGACGATGCGATCGAGATCAGGCCGACGCCCAGGAAACCGCCCAGCACGGTGCCGATCGCCATGGAGAAGAAACTGATCAGGATGTTGAAGACGAAACCGCGCAGCAGCAGCGGCGTCCAGCGTGCAAGGGTCGCGAAAATGCCGGGGCGGCCGGCCGCCATGCCCTGCGCCTCGGCCGCCCAGGCTGAAAGAACGATCAGCACGGCAATGACGATCCCATGCCACGCGCTCAGGCGGAGCGGGGGGAGCGACCCGCGGTACGCCGGCGGCATACGGAATGGGGTTTCCGTCATCGCCGGCCCCGGCCCGGCGGGGGGCACAGGATCCGCGCGTTCAGGCCTGCCGCACGAACCCGCAGGCCGATGTCACTCGCCGGGTCAAGCGCGGCGGCGATGGGTTGGCATCCCACCGCGTCGCGGCGTTCCTTCCCGTGACGGGCCGACATCAGGGCGGACTGTAGCCAGGCAGGCGGAGCGCATACTCGAGGCTGTGCATGATCCATACCAGCAGCCCGACGAGCCCGACATAGATGATCAGCAGCACGACCATCATCTCCGGCACGTTGGTATCGTCCGACCAGATCTGCGCCGAGACGTACAACAACTCCGGTACCGCAACCGCGTAGGCCAGGGTCGTCGTCTTGATCAGATTGACAAGGTTGTTATTCAGCGCCGGCAGGCACACGCGGAACGCCAGCGGCAGGATGATGTAGGCATAGGCTTTAAGCCGCGTGTAGCCCAACGCCTCGGCCGCTTCGACGGTGGAATGCGGCACAGCCTCGATCCCGGAGCGGAAGATTTCCACATTGAACGCGCCCGCGAAGAAGCTGAGCGAAATGCATACCCAGATGAAACCGCTGACCAGCGGCGCAGTGGTGCCGAAGCTCGTGCGCGCCAATGGCAGCAGCGCGCTCAGCCCGAAGTAGAAGAAATAGAGCTGCACCAGCGGCGGGGTATTGCGGAAGATCTGGATATAGGCCTGCACGATCCGCCGGGTCCATACCAGGTGCGAGCCCTGCAGCCAGGCGCCGATGATGCCGATCGCAATCGAGGCCAGGATCGTGATAACCGACAGCTCGATGGTTACCTCGAGCCCATGCAGGAACCGCGCGCGGTCGAACGGGTCATAGAAGATCGGCAGATTGATTCCGGTCGTCTCATAGAGGTGCCGGAACCAGAGCGCGATCCATCCCACGGGCTACTGGGCCGCGTATTTCTTGTGCATGTCAGCGGCAAATTTCGACGGCTTGATATGATTCTGGCTTTCCAGCTGGAGGATGGTGCCGTCCTTTGCCCACTTCTCGGCCATCTTCGACATATAGGCAGACCACTCCGGCTGACCGAGCCGCACGGCCAGCCCCCAGGGCTTCGCATCCTGGGACTCGAGCGGCATGTCGTAAGCGTGCCACTCCGGTTGCAGCAGGTTGCCCTCGATCGAGGTATCGTCATACAGCAGCCCGACGCAGCGGCCCTGCTTCAGCGCGGTCAACGCTTCCGCGGTGCCGGTGAACGCGATGACCTGCATGCCGAGTCTCTCGGCTGCCTCCTTGTTGTAATAGGCGCCCTGGATGCCGCAGACCGGCTTGCCCTTCAGTTCATCCCACGACGTCAGGTTCATCGACTTTGGCACCATGATATTAAAACCAGATGCGTAGTAGTCTGGCTGCACGATATCGATGACCCTCCGCCGCTCCGGGGTGTCGGTCAGCGTCGCAAGCATCAGATCAATCTTGCCCTGTTCCAGGAATTGCATGCGGTTCGCGGCGACCACAGGCACAAGTTGCAGTTTCACGCCGAGGCTTTTCGCCACGTCGGCGGCCAGCGCCGGTTCGATCCCTTCAATCTGGCCGGACGGCGCACGGAAACCGAACGGTGGGTAGTCAGCCTTTACACCGACGATCAGCGTGCCGCGCTGCTTGATGGTGGCAAGGTCGTCGGCTCGTGCCTGCACTGCACTGAGCCATAGCAAACCGGCAGCGAAGACCGCGCCCGCCAACAGCCGATAACATTGGCTCAAGGATTTCATGTTGTCCCCCTGCGAGTTCGGACCGCACCAGGTTCGGTTGGCCAATCTTTGCCATGGTCGGGTGACGAGGTATACACGTTATGCATCCCTTTCCAAACGGGTCGGACGCTGCTTACGCGGGGGGCGATGCGGTATTCTTTTCACGCTCTGATGACAGAAATCTTGTGCAGACACACCGGCTGGCACGCCGATGCGATGTCGCCTTTCTGCCAGTCGCGCCACAGAAAGCTGCAACTTACTTCGCGGTCGAGTGCAACCGGGCATCTCGCGTGAAATGCCCGATCCAGTGCTGCGCGATCTTGGTAACCCGCTACATCCGCCGGGGTCAGCCGGGAGCGGCGCCTTGCGTTGCGGTCTCCAGCATATAGAGCGACTGGCTCGCAGCCATGAACAGACGATCGCGCTTCGGGCCACCAAAGGTCAGGTTGGCGCACACTTCTGGCAGGCGGATGCGGCCGATCAGCTTGCCCGCTGGGTTGAACACAAGCACGCCGGCATAGCCGAGCGGCGCATTGGAGGCGCACCACAGATTGCCAAAGACGTCGGCGCACATATCGTCGGGCCCGCACTTGACCCCGTCGACCATCATGTCGGTGAACAAGCGCTTGTTACTCACTTTATTGCCGTCGAGATCGAAGGCATAGATGACCCCTTTCCCGCCAGGCCCGCGGTCGCCCGGCCCCTTGCCGGTGCTGATCAAGTAAAAAGTTTTGTGATCGGGTGAAAAGCTGAGACCGTTCGGATCGGGAACCACCTCCTCGGGAACCACAACCTCGAGCTTGCCGCTTGGGTCCCAGCGGTAGGTAGTGGCAGGTAATTCCCGCTTGCGCCCGCCGATGACACCGGCGTCCTCAGTGCCGATGCGCGGGTTCAAGATTCCTTGCGGGTTGGTGGGGCCGCCGGCCTCGTCCGGGCGGCCCTCGGCGATCTGATCGCCATAGCC
>JASHQG010000699.1 GCA_030037665.1 Acetobacteraceae bacterium | reverse complement strand
TGGCACCACGTCGACAGCTACGCGCCGAAACGTGCCGCGCGCGAGGACACGGTGCGGCTTTGGCACAAGATCGAGACCCGCGAGGATCCGGAGTGGGAGCGGCGCTATCTGTCCACCGATCCGCACGAGTTGGCGTTCGGCGGGCGGGTCGAGATCTTCATGCGCGACGGCAGCTCGCTTGTGGACGAGATGGCTGTCGCCAACGCGCATCCGCGGGGCGCCAGGCCATTCGTGCGGGAGGACTACATCGACAAGTTCCGCACGCTGACCGAAGGGATCATCACGCCGCGCGAGGTGAACCGGTTCCTGGAAGTGGCGCAGGATCTGCCGCGTCTGAAGGCGGAGGATCTGAGCCGGTTGAACGTCGTATTGCCGTCCGGCGCGCTGAAGGTCGGCAAGGCAGGGATTTTCTAGCAACGAAGACCTCTGCCGCTGTGCGGGGGAGAGGTCGAGGCGCGTGGGCGCCGAGGGGGAGGGCCGATGCCCTAGCCACACCATGCGGTTCTTCCCTCACCCGCGTCGCTTCGCTCCGCGACCCCTTCCGCGAACCGGGAGAGATGAGATGAGCACCAAGGAGTACCCACCATGAGCGACACCGCTGCCATCCCCAACCGCGCGAAGAGGGGCGTCGGCCTCTCTGGCGTCGTCGCGGGCAACACCGCGCTCTGTACCGTCGGGCGCACCGGCAACGATCTGCACTATCGTGGCTACGATATCCTCGACGTCGCAGAGACCTGCGAGTTCGAGGAGATTGCCTACCTGCTCGTGCACGGTTCACTGCCGACCCGCGCCGAGGTTGCCGGTTACAAAGCGAAACTCCGTTCCCTTAGGGGCCTGCCCGCATCCGTAAGGCAGGCCCTGGAAGCTTTGCCGCCTGCCGCGCATCCGATGGACGTGATGCGCACCGCCGTCTCGGCGTTCGGCTGCGCGCTGCCGGAGAAAGACGATCAGAACCAGCCAGGTGCGCGCGACATCATTGACCGGCTGATGGCCTGTCTCGGCTCCGCGCTGCTCTACTGGTTCCACTACGCCCACAACGGCAAGCGGATCGACGTGGAGACCGACGACGACTCGATCGGCGGCCATTTCCTCCACCTTCTCCACGGCAAGCCGCCCAGCGAGCTGTTCGTGCGCGCCATGCACACCTCGCTGATCCTCTACGCGGAGCACGAGTTCAATGCCTCAACCTTCACCTGCCGCGTGGTGGCGGGCACCGGCGCGGACATGTACTCGGCCATCACGGCCGGCATCGGCGCGCTCCGCGGACCCAAGCATGGCGGTGCGAACGAGGTTTCCTTCGACATCCAGAGCCGCTACGCGACCCCGGATGAAGCCGAAGCCGACATCCGCCGTCGCGTCGCCAACCGTGAGGTGATCATTGGCTTCGGCCATGCCGTCTATACGATCGCAGATCCGCGGAACAAGGTGATCAAAGAAGTCGCGCGCCGCCTGTCGAGGCACGCCGGCTCCATGAAGCTGTTCGACGTCGCCGACCGGATTGAGGCAACGATGGCAGACGCCAAGAAGATGTTCGCCAACCTCGATTGGTTCAGCGCCATCTCCTACCACATGCTCGGCGTCCCCACCGCGATGTTCACCCCCCTGTTCGTGATCGCGCGCACCTCGGGATGGGGCGCGCACGTCATAGAGCAGCGTGTGGACAACAAGCTGATCCGCCCGACCGCGAACTACATCGGGCCGGAGAACCTCTCCTTCATCCCGATCGACAAGCGCGGGTAACTCGATCCGCTGGGTGGATCGACCGCCGCGGCAGCAATGCCGCGGCGGTTTTTTCATGCGCGGGGAGTCAACGGTACGGCGCCGGCGACTCCGAATCTGTGACATGGATGCATCGCTTGCATGCGTGTCGACATTTTTTTCACTGCTTAAGCGACCTTGCGGTTGAATTTTGTTTGACATGCAAGATGGGACGATGAATAGCGGAATCGGATTGCGTGAATCGAGTCGCGCTGCATGTGCAGTTCGCGGATGAGCGCATCCGACGGAGAGAGCGAAGGGACGGTCGATGGACCGCTGCCTTGTTCAGGCGAAGCACCGATCATCCGCCGGCAATGATGGCGTGGTTGGGCAGAGGGCGACGAAGGGGACGACGCGCGCGACGCGTGCCAAGGAGTCGCCGTCATCGGGGCCGTAGAGCATGGCTGATGCGGTTTGCGTCCCAAGGCTGCCGATCTGCCAGCGCGGAAACCACGCGGCTGCAGAAGTGATGCGGCACCCGCAGCGCCGGAGGCTGCTGGTCCACCGCGCGGCAACAACCAAGCTTACGAGAAGGAGTTTCCACGGTGAGTAGCGAAGAGACAACTGACGAAAAGCGTCGCACACAAGCGTTGGCGATGCGGGCTGGCACCCGGAAGGCTGCGAAGAAGGGCGCCCGCAAGACTGCAGCGAAGAAGGGCCGTAAGACCGCGGCAAAGAAGGGCGCTCGCAAGACCGGCGCCAAGAAGGCGGCGGCGAGGAAGGGCGCACGCAAGGCCGGCGCCAGGCGCAAGGTAGGCGCGAAGAAGAAGGCTGGCGCAAAGAAAAAGGCTGGGGCGAAGCGCAAGGCCGGGGCGAAGAAGAAGGCAGGCGCAAAGAAGAAGGCCGCCCGCAAAGGCGGGCGCCGGAAGAAAGCGGCTGCTGCGGCGATGCCGGAAATGCCGGTCGGCGGCGGCGATTCGACGGTCTGAGGCATTCGGCATCGACGACAGGGAAGGGCGCCGCAAGGCGCCCTTTTTTTGTGCCCTGCATCCTGGCAAGGCTCTGCGGGACTCGCGTGGACCGGCCTACCCGAACGCGTTCAGCAGTTCATCCACCTGCCCTGCCGTGAGCAGCCGCGGCGATGCATGGCGGAGCATGAGGTACAGCTTGGCTGCTTCCTCCAGTTCTTCGGCCGCATACACCGCATCGGTCAACGTCTTGCCCGACACCACTGGTCCGTGATTCGCCAGCAGCACGGCGCGTGCATCGATCGCGGCACCGTGAATCGCCGGTTCCATCGCTGCGTCACCCGGCCGGAAGTAGCGCACGATTGGCATCCGGCGACCCACCCGCATGACGAAATAAGGCGTGAGCGGCGGAATGGGATTGTCGTGATCCACGTCGGGCAGGCAGGCAACCGCGGTCGCCTGCGTCGAATGCAGATGCACCACCGCCCCAGAGTCGGCGCGTGCGCGGTAGAATGCGCGGTGCATCACGACCTCCTTCGATGGCGGGTCACCAGTGACATGGCGAAAATCGGGGTCGAGTCGCGACAGCCGTGCCGGATCGAGCCGGCCAAGGCTGGAATTCGTCGGCGTGATCAGGTAGCCACCATCCGGCAGGCGCGCGCTGATATTTCCTGCGCTGCCGACCGAAAAGCCGCGTGCAAACAGGCTGGCGGCGAGTTCGACCAAGAGATCACGGGTCTGGTTTTCGGTCATCTCATGACTCCAGCATCTGGAAGGCCCGCAGGAAGAAGTCCGGCCCGCCGAAATTGCCGGACTTGAGGGCGAGCAGCAGCGGCGTGCTGCCCCCCTCGGCATAGGTCCAAGGAACACCGGGATCGACCTCGGCGCCGATGCGCAGGCTGCGCACACCGAGTCGCTGCACCACCGCGCCGGAGGTCTCGCCCCCGGCTACGACGATGCGGCGCGCGCCTTCGGCTACGAGACCTTCGGCGATGCGCGCCATGGTGTCCTCGATGACTGTGCCGGCCGCATCGCGTCCCAGTTGCGCCTGCACCTCTGCGACCTTGTCGGGCGGTGCGGACGAGGCAATGACGATTGGGGTCTCGCCAAGTTTGCGGTGCGACCACTCGAGCGCTGCGGCGCTGAGCTTCGCGGCATGGGGACTGGCCAGGGGATCGATCTCGAACACAGGCAGCTGTGCGCGTGCCCGCGCGAGCTGCGTCAGCGTCATCCGGGAACATGACCCCGCCAGCACGACGGCGTGTCCTGCGACAGCGGGCAGCGAGCCGGCGTCCCTGTGTTCTGCCAACAGATGCGCGCGGCGGAAATTTGCCCCCAACCCCATCGCGACTCCGGAGCCGCCGGTGATCAGCGCATGTTCTGCGGCCGCTTCGCCGATCGCGATCAGATGCGCGTCACTGACGGCATCGACAATGGCGTAGCGCCGGCCTTGCTCCTTTAAGGCGGTCATCGCGCGTCGGATCGCCATCGCGCCTTGTTCCACCGTGGCGTACGGCACCAGGCCAACCGTGCCGTCGGTTTGCCGGCCGAGCACACGCACGAGGTTCGCGTCGGTCATCGGCGTCAGGGGGTGGTGTTCCATGCCGCTTTCGTTCAACAGCACGCCGCCAACGAACAGGTGCCCCTGGTAGACGGTGCGTGCGTTGGTCGGGAAGGCAGGACAGGCGAGCGCGAAGCCGCTGCCGAGCGCCGCGATCAGTGCGTCGGCGACAGGTCCGATGTTGCCCTGTTCGGTGCTGTCGAAGGTGGAGCAATACTTGAAGAAGAACTGCCGGCATCCGCCCTGACGCAGCCAGTCCAGTGCGGCAAGGCTTTCGCGTACCGCTTCACCCACCGGCGCGGTGCGCGATTTCAACGCGACGACGACCGCATCGGCGTCGGGGCGCGCGTCGATGTGGCGTGGCACGCCGATGAGTTGCACTGTGCGCATGCCGCCGCGCACCAGCATTGAGCAGAGGTCAGTCGCTCCGGTGAAATCGTCAGCGACGGCGCCGAGAAGCATGTTCAGTACTCCCGCTAAGAAAACGTCTCCCCCGCGTCGCGCAGGTTGGTGCCGCGAGGCCGCTCAACGCGCGAAAGACTGCATCGAGGGTGAGGGGCATGACCGATAGGGCGATCGTGCGTCGCGTCCCTCACGCGTGGTTTCGCGCCAACGTCTCCCGGTTCGCGGGCGAGGTTAGTACATCAGCAAACGCCCGTACCTGCGTCTCCCATCGTGGCAGGGTCTGCCCGATCTTCCACGCCTCCTCGCCCATCTCCTGCCGCAGCGAGGCACTGAAGATCACGCGGCGCAGTGCCTTGGTCAGTTGTACCTGATCGCCCGGTTCGCACACCACGCCCGCCTCTGGTCCCACCAGCGCGGCCGCCGCTCCGCCCGACGTGACCGCGACCGGCAATCCGCGCCGCAGCGCTTCGGCGATGGCCATGCCATAGCCTTCGAACCACGTCGCCAGCGCGAACAGATCTGCGCCGCGCCATAAGGCCTCAAGCGGCTCACCGGTGACTTCGCCGGCGAAGCGCACCTGCGGCGTGATCTGCAGCTCGTTGGCAAGCCTGACCAGATGATCCGCGTAAGCCGGCTCTTGCCGCAGCGAGCCGACAATCGTGAGGTGCCAGCGTAGATCGGGCAGGCGGGCGAGCGAGCGCATCAGCACGTCGTATCCCTTCCGCGGGACGACGCTACCGAGTGAAAGGATTTCAACGACCGGACCGCCGGAGCCAACCGAACGCGGCGCGTCCTCAGTTCCGGGCACGACAACGCTGATGTGGCCGTGATCAACACCGAATTCGGCGGCAAGTCGCTCGGCGGTCGACTCGCTGGTGGCGATGATGCGCGTGAGACGCGGGTAGAGGCGGCGTTCGATGCGGTGGAGCGTCCCGCGTTCCGGCTCGTTGAAGCCGGTCTCCAGCGAGGTCGGGTGGTGGATCAGACCGACCGCGCCGCGCGCCCACAGAGCGTCCTCCATGCCGCTGAACGCCGGCAAAGCCAGACTGTCGATTACCGGCCGTGTGTCGTCTGCAAGCCGGTCCCATGCGGTGCAGGCGGCATCGCGCGAGTCGTCGTCGCTGAGCGGGAAGCGGCCGGTGAGCTCGACAACAGCGACAGTATGCGCGCCGGCACGCAGCCCTTCGACCATGCGTCGGTCGTAGGCATAGCCACCGGACACCTGGTCGAACGGCGCGGGGACAATCAGCGAAACATGCATCCGGCAGGGCGATCCATCTCTGTTATTCCGTGGCCGTACGGGCCGATGCAGACGGGCGTGGCAGATTGCTTCGTTGCAGCGCGCCGGACAAGAAACACCGAGACCCCTTCCTGCGGGGAAGGTCGGGGCACCCGACGGCGAGCCTCGCGACCGCTTTGTCAGGAGGCAGGGCAACCAACGCGCCGGCTCGCGCGGTTTCATCGACGTCTGATCAGACAACCGACCCGGCACGACTCTCGCTCCGACCGACGTGCTCGCGCACGCCTCACCTGACGGGGCGAACGGCCGCTGGTTCGTCCAACCGTCATGGCGTGCCAACCCGCGCTTGCTACGTGAAAACATTGCTGTTCAATTGTTTATCGGTGCCGGTCCGTGCCGCCGGTTATTCCGGATGCCTTCGATGCCGGCGCCGGGCATTCGCGGCTGGTCGCGCTTGACCTGATGCTCGACCGGGCTGCCGGAGACTGAGGTCGCAGGGGTACAGGGCCGGACCGCCCGTCGCCGCAGCGCGTTTACGCGGGCCGCGGCGGGCAGGCGCGGCGCCGCCGCGCCGCGGGACCTGCGTGTCTGCGCGCGCCTGCCCACGCTGGTGGACCGCGCGCCGCACGCAACCATTCCGGCACTTGCGCCGATCTGCGACCCGATCCGGGTGCGCGGCTTGGTGGAACAGTCCCGCGGCAGCACCTGAGCCGGCGCTTCAGCGCCTCGTTGCAGGCTGTTGAATCTTGCAGCTGCACCCTTGGCGGGGTAGAGCCGCGTCGCTATAAGCCCGCGCGTTCACGACCTGAAATGGGCGTGACGATCGAGCCTTGGAGACGACGAGAAGTGCAGGACTGATAACACTCATGATGGTGACGTTGCCGCCCGACTACCGGCCCTCTGAGGGCGAAGAATTCATGAATCCTATCCAGGTCGAGTATTTCCGGCAGAAATTGCTGCGTTGGCGAACGGAACTACTGAAAGAGGCGGACGGGACGCTGGCAAGTCTCTCCCAGGGTGGAATTCACGAAGCGGACATTACCGACCGAGCCAGCGTCGAGACCGACCGCGCCTTGGAACTGCGGACCAGGGACCGTGCCCGCAAACTGATCTCGAAGATTGACCAAGCGCTGGGACGGATCGACAGCGGCACCTACGGCTATTGTGAGGAGACCGGCGAACCGATCGGCATCAAGCGGCTGGAGGCACGGCCGATCGCCACGCTGTCGATCGAGGCGCAAGAGCGGCACGAGAGGATGGAGCGCGTCCACCGCGACGACTGAAGGCCTCGTGCGGGCGGTCCGACGCCTGGTCAGCTGACCGCTGCCGCCGCTGGATGGGCAGCAGGCGCTGCGATTGTATGTCTGGCTCAGGCCCCGCCGGAGGCGGCCCGTGCGCGGCCCGTGCTGGCAGGCGTGCCTCAGCAATTGGTGCGGCCCCACTGTTCGGAAACGAGATGGACCATGCCGCATTGCCACTGAACTATCGGTGGGATTCCGTATCGATCACGTGATGGATGCGACCGCTGGGCCGGCCAGACTGACCGACGTGCCAGCCCGCCCGTGGCGCAGCCCGCACGAAGCGACGGCCAAGGTGCCGGTCGCGCTGGCCTGACCCACCCGGCTCGGGAGCCAGCGGCGATGATCGTGACGCAGGCGCACGGGCCGCGACGCGTGCAATCGGCCCGCGGGTGTCCGGCCGCTGGATCACTGTCCGCGACGCAGCCGATGCGATCGAGAGGCGGCCACCGAGGCGGGGCGTGGCGGGCGGCGCGTGCGCCTGGCACGAGCAGCTGGCGGGAAACCGCCGCCAGCGTGGCGGCCGGTGGGTGCGGCTATTGGGGCGCTGCAGGACGCGGCGGTGCGCTGCCCGGACCACGTCTCGCCCGGCGCGCAGGTTTGCCGGCGAAGCTCGCCGTGATTCGGCACGACAGGGCGGCCGATGGGATGCCGCCGCCGGAACGGTACGCTCTGACCGAGAACCATGCCGACAGGTTAGCCCCGTGCCGGACGGAGAGGTCACGAGGAGCGGCGGCTGATCGGTTCCTCGACTGCGATCGGCGGGGCCGGTCACGAAGGGGCCGTTGCCGCCGGCCCCCAATCCCGTCGGACAAGCGTGGCCGCGCCCGTCTGGCTGCTCGCCGACCGTATGGGGCGGTGCGATGGGCCGTTGACAGGTTGGTATTGATGAGCGCAGCCAGGATCCTGGAGCGAGC
>JASHQG010000698.1 GCA_030037665.1 Acetobacteraceae bacterium | reverse complement strand
GACTTCGCGGATGCCCTGGTGCAAACGATGAGGGGCACCCTTTCTATCCTGGTCGTTGTCAACGAGCTGCTGATCGACACGTTGCAGCCCGATCTAGTTCCGGGGCCCGACGGCACGATCCCCATGGTCCTCTTCCTCAGACGGCTCGTCGCCCATCTCTATGCATCCCGGCCGCTGGCCGCCGATGGCAGCCCGCTCCCACTCTATGCCGGCGGCTTCACCCGGCTGGACACGTCGACGACGCAGGACGCCCCATCGGTCATCAACTCCATCGCCTGGATCAACGCCGATCCCAAGGTGGCAGGCTGCGACTTCCACCTCCATCAGCCGGACATTTCCACGTCCGGCCAGGCGCTCGCCTATGCCCGCGCGCACATTCCAGCGAAGCCACTCATCATCACCGAGTTCTCGCTGATCTTCTTGTGGCAGGCTCACTTTGAAGACGCGATCGGCGCCAGTACGGCCGGCGCCGCGTTCGCCACTCAGTATGGATTGTCGCCCCAGATGACCGTGAACGAGTTCTGCTCCCAGGCCTTCGCGCAGCCGGTGCCACAGGCGGAGTGGTGGGCGTTCCTTGCCTCGCAGTCCTGGTTCGAACCCCACTACCTCGACGTTATTGGCCCCATGATGGAGCGGTATGGTTTGAGCGTTGCAACCTATGCGCTAACTAACGACCCTCTGCCGGGTGCTCCGGTTCCGACGGCGCAGCTCACCTCCACCGGGTTGCCGTGGTTTCTCAACAATCTTTTGATCCCCGGCCTTGCTATCGCACCAAGCGCAAATCGCGCTGCTGAAAACTACGGTTTTTTCACTTCGTTCGTTAAGTGGCAGATAGCCACCCCTAATCTCGGTATGGTCGCTGTTCCTCCATGAGCATTCTGTGCGGAGCGCTCAGACGAGTTTGTCGTGACCCGCAAGGGCGGCCGGCTGGTGCTGACCGCGGGTCGGGAGGCACAGGCTCTGATCGGGGCCAGGCTCTTAGACACAGCACGACCGGCCCGGAGAATCCTTGGAAGGATCACCTCGGCAGGACGCGCCCGTCGTCCGGGTTAGATCGGCCCGTATGGCAGCGCACGTTTGGAGCGCGGCTGACGTCTGGTAAGGAGAAATACCATGCAGACAATCTCCACCCGTGTGCGGATTACCATCTGCGCGGCTGCGATTGCCGTGTTTTCCGCGGCCATGTTGATACCGAGGCCGGCGTCGGCGTGGTGGTATCATCGGGGCTGGCATCCGGGTTGGCATACCGGATGGCATTATGGCTGGCGAGGCTGTTGCTGGGGGCCACACAACTTCGGCGTTCTTCCGCCTGCGGTTGTCGGCAGGGTGTGGATCCGGCCGCATTGGAATGGTCCCTATTGGGTCCCCGGACATTGGGGATGATGGTCCATCCGGAATTCCATGCCTGCGAACGTGTCTATCCGTCGCTTGAAGCGGGTTCAAGTCAGACATCCTGAGGGGGCAATCCCAACCTTAGGCTCCTGCTGTAGCTAAACTTCTCGGATCTGAAATAGGGCAGTCATCGGAGGTTGGCAAAGCTAGCACCGTATTCCGCGCCGAGATCTTCAATGCTGGAGAGTGCCGAGTTCTCGGCTACGTTCCGCGCGCTGATCGCCTGCGCTCGTAGTCTTCGAGCCAGGGTTCCATGAGTTGGTCGAACTCCTCCATCTGTTCGTCGGTGTAGGATTCGGGCGCGCAGCCTCCGGGCCAACCGAACACGTGAGTTTCGATCAGATCGCGGGAGATCTCCGGATGCTCAGCATGGAGACGGGCCGCCGACTCCTCGATCGACAGTCGTTTCCCATCGGGCCAGACGATCTTGCACCGCTTGGCGTCGACGTCGACATGGTCCAGCGCGTCGAAGACTGGATCGAGCGCCTCGATCGAGTCCTCGCCGTTGGGCGATCCCATCCAGTCGACCAGCACCGCGAGCCTGCCGAGAAGCAGGTCATTATCCAGCAGCCGCTCAAGTCAAAGCGGAAGAGATGCCGCGGATTGGTGCGTTCCGTTCCCTCCGGTCAGAACCCGGGCACAACCGGCAAAATGTGGGTTATTCCGCAGCCATCCGTGGCGGGTCGCGCTCGTCGAGCGCTGCACGCAGTTTCGGCGGCGACATCGGCAGATCACGCAGCCGCAGGCCCGTCGCGTCGGCAATCGCGTTGGCAACTGCCGCCATTGGCGGCACGATCGGAACCTCGCCGACACCGCGTGCGCCAAACGGATGTCGTGGGTTCGGCACCTCGATCAGGACCGCGTCGATCATCGGCAAGTCGGAGCAGACCGGCACGCGGTAGTCGAGAAAGCCGGGGTTCTCCAGGCGGCCGTCTTTGTCGTAGACGTATTCCTCATTGAGCGCCCAGCCGATGCCCTGCGCGACGCCGCCCTGCATCTGGCCCTCGACATAAGAGGGGTGTATCGCCCGGCCCACATCCTGGATTGCGGTGTAGCGCAGGACCTTGACGAAGCCGGTCTCGGGATCGACGTCGACATCGCAAATATGCGTCGTGAATCCGGGTGCTTGGCCTTGCGCGTTGATCTGCACCTCCGAACTGATCGGCCCGCCGGTGCGGGCCGAGCGCGCGGCAATGGCGGCGAGATCGAGCGGCTCGAAGCTGCCGGCATTTGAACCAGCCGGGTACACCTTCCCGTCCTTCCATTCGACCGCGTCGGCGCTGATCTCCCACATGATCGCAGCGCGCCTTTTCAACTCCTCGATAACCTTCTCGGACGCCTGGGTCACCGCCATGCCGCCGGCGAAGGTAACGCGGCTGCCACCGGTAGAGGCGCTGAACCCGATCGCGGTCGTATCGCCAACCACCGGCCGGACGTGCTCGAACGGGATGTGCAGCACCTCCGCAACCATCATCGCCATTGAGGCACGCGAGCCGCCGATATCGGGATGGCCCCCGGTGACGGTGACAGTGCCGTCCTCGTTGACGTGCACCGCAGCGCTCGATTCACCACCAGCATTGTGCCAGTAGCCCGAGGCAATGCCGCGTCCCTGGTTGGGCTTCAGCGCCACCTTCATATGCTCGCTGGCTCGCGCGGCCTCCAGCGTCTTTTGATAGCCGATATTGACCCAGGTGACGCCGTGCGTCGACGTGGCGCCATTTTTGGCACCGTTGATTTCGCGCATCCGCAGCGGATCGATGCGCAATTCGCGCGCCAGTTCATCGACGCAGCTCTCTAATGCGAACGACCCGATCGGCGCGCCCGGCGCGCGGTACGCTGCGACCTTCGGTCTGTTGCACACCACGTCGTAACCGACGGTCAGGGCGTTCGGGAAGTC
>JASHQG010000697.1 GCA_030037665.1 Acetobacteraceae bacterium | reverse complement strand
TGAACCCGCCCTCTGGCTGCCGCTTCCGCACACGCTGCCCCGCTGCCGCGCCGCGGTGCACGGCCGAAACACCGGAGTTGAGGGAAGTTGAAGGCGGACACCGCGTCGCCTGCCATTTTCCTGGCGCGGTCGTTTTATGAAGGCCGTGACCCTGATGGTGGGACAGCTGGCAATGTCGGTGCGGAACGAAGGGAAGGCCGTTTCCTGCAAAGTGAAGAGAAGGGAGACCAAGGGTCCCCGACGTATACAAGAGCAATCCCCGGATCGGTTGCAGCGGTGATTGCCGGACGACTGACCTGCAGCCGATCGCGTGCTGCCATGTTGCCGACAATTTGAAGAACAGCATCCGTTCGCCCATTTGCTGCCGTTGTCATATTGCCGTTCGTGACCGGAGGCGGAATGAGGGAAGCGTTGATCGCAGCTTTCGGGCCTATAATGAACGACGGGTTGACGCCCTATTGCGTTACCACCTTCGAACGGTCTGCATCAGGACATGCAAAGTCGTGCAAGACGGGTCGGGAGATGGACTCTCAGAGGTGTCTGGAGTGACAGTCCGATTATTGGAGGCGCGATCCCGAATGGGACGGAAGCAAAGCTCGGGTGGTATTGAAAGCGCCATGCACAGCTCATGCCGCCGTGTCGCGAGAAAAAAAGGGGGCTGCGAATGACCCATCAGGCGGAGACGACCAGCATCGGTAAATCCAACCGCGATGGCGGGACGGAGCGCAACCAATGAGCGTCTTTCCTCCATGCCCTCACGAGAATCTGCAAGAACGAACGAACTCGGTACTTCTCACACCCGCGCGCCGCTTCGCGCCACGTTACGCCTGTGCCGCCCTGTCGTTTCTTGTCGCGCTCACGTGTGCTGGGATCGCCGCAGCCCAGCAATGGCCGACGTACGGGGGCGACCCAGGAGGTCAGCGCTTTTCCGGCGCAACGGAGATCACGCCGGAAAATGTCGCCCATCTCGTGCCGGCGTGGATTTTCCACACCGGTGAGCGGCGCCCGAAGGGCGCTCATGGCGCAAGTTTCGAAGACACGCCCATCCTCGCCGAGGATAAGCTGCTGGTCTGTACACCGACGGATCGGGTGATCGCGCTCGATCCACTGACAGGTCGCGAAGTTTGGCAGTTCGACCCGAAGCTTCCGGCAAATCTGCGTCCGGCCAATGACTTCCTCTGCCGCGGCGTTGCCGTGTGGCACGATGACGCCGCCGCGCCAGGCACGCCGTGCCGCGCACGCGTTGTCCTGGCAACGCTCGATGCCCGGGTGATAGAACTCGACCTCGGGACAGGCCGCCCTTGTGATGGCTTTGGCGATCACGGAACGGTCGCATTACCAACCAACCCGCGCCCGCTTTATCCGGGTGAACTGACACTCGATTCCCCTCCTGCAGTCGTGCATGACACGCTCATTGTGGGATCCGCAGTCGACGACATGACGCGGGTTCAATCACCCGGCAGCGGCATTCGTGGACTTGATGCGCGGAGCGGCGTGCTGCGATGGCAGTTCAATCCGGCACCGAGGCATGACGGGGGTGGGTCTGATGCACGACTATCGGGCGGCGGGAATGTATGGGCGCCAATCGCTGTCGACCCGGTGCGTGATCGCGTGTTCTTACCAACAGCCTCACCAAGTGCCGCATTCTGGGGCGGCGAGCGTCCGGGCGCCGATCTGTTTGCCTCTTCGGTCGTGACGTTGGACGGTTCGACCGGACAACTGATTTGGAGCTTTCAGACGACGCATCACGACATCTGGGATTACGACGTCGCCGCTCAGCCCAGCCTCATCACTCTGACACGGAACGGCCGGGAGGTTCGGGCTGTTGTCGTCGCGACGAAGATGGGACTGATTTTTGTGCTGGATGAGGACACCGGACGCCCCGTCTTCCCAGTCACCGAGCAACCGGTACCGTCAAGCGATGTGCCTGATGAGGCTACGGCGCCGACGCAACCTATTCCTTCAGCGCCGCCGCCCTTGGTGCCACAGCGACTGGGTCCGGATGATGCCTGGGGCATTGCGATCGTCGACCGGGTGTTATGTCGGCGGCACATAGAACGGTTACGTGACGATGGACTCTACACGCCGCCAAGCCTGCGCGGCAGCATCATCTACCCGTTTACCGGCGGCGGTGTGAATTGGAGTGGCGGCGCGTTTTACCCCAAAGACAACCTGTTCATCGTCAACTCAATGAACCTCGCACATGTCGTACGGTTGATACCGCGGGCCCAATATGGCGCGGCACGAAAGGCGGCGCCTAACGCCGAGATCGGATCTGCATCCGGAACTCCCTACGCCGCGGAGCGCACCCTCCTTACGTCGGTTTTTGGGCTTCCCTGTAATGCGCCACCGTGGGGCACTCTCGCTGCTGTTGATCTCGCAGCTGGCAATATTCGCTGGCAGGTACCGCTCGGGACGAAGGCGATGGGGTTGGCCCGCGGTTTGCCCAATCTGGGAGGACCAATTGTGACAGCGAGTGGAGTCGTTTTTATAGCGGCCGCAATGGATGACAAGCTACGCGCGTTTGACGTTGCGACAGGCAAGGAGCTGTGGCAGGCACCACTGCCGGCGGGCGGCCAGGCCACGCCGATGACCTACGTCTTGGACGGACGACAATTCGTGGTCATTGCCGCGGGCGGTCATGCGAGACTGGGGACGAAATTCGGTGATGCCGTCGTTGCGTTCGCCCTGCCCGCGGCTGCCGCAAAAACACCACAGTAACGTTGGGCCGCAGCCCTGTCCTGTATTTTCGCGAGACATCATGACGGGCGTTGAACAAAGAGTGGTCCCTAAAGCGCGTTTGTCCTGTCGCCATTAAGGACCAGACTCTAAGTTGAGGGAAGATCGCTGGAGAGCGCGTCCGCGCGCATCAACAGGATTCCAATTCAGAGCGAGGTCAAGGGTTGCAAGAAGCTTATTGCGTAAATGAGGTCAACCTCTCAGCACTGGTTGGTCCGCGTGCTCCGCGTGCCAGTGTTGCGCGATGTCGATTCGCCTCGCCAGCCACACGCTTTCGTGGCCCTGCACGTAGTCGAGGAACCGCGCGAGCGAGGCCACTCGTCCCGGCCTGCCGGCCAGGCGGCAATGCAGGCCAACATTGAGCACCGCCGCATGTCCCTCCATACCATCGCAGTACAGCATGTCGAACGAGTCCCGCAGATAGGCGAAGAAGTCATCGCCGGAGCCAAACCCTGAGTTGGTTGCGAAGCGCATGTCGTTCGAATCAAGCGCATAGGGAATCACGAGATGGCGGCCACGCGGACCCGCAACCCAATAAGGCAGGTCGTCGGCATAGCTGTCGGACGAGTAGCGAAAGCAGCTCTGTTCCATCGTCAGCGAACGTGTGTTCATTGAACAACGCCCCAGGTAGAACCCCTGCGGCGGGTTGCCGGTAACGGCTTCGTGTAGGCGGATCGCCTCCGCCAAATGCGCGGCCTCCACAGCTCGGGGCAGCAAACCATAGTCGATCCATTTCAACCCGTGGCTGGCGATTTCCCAGCCGGCCTCTTGCATCGCAGCGACCTGTTCCCGACCGTGGTCTAGCGCCATGGCGACGCCAAAAACGGTGGGCTGGATGCCGCGTGAGTTGAACAACCGCCAGAGCCGCCAGAAGCCGGCACGCGCGCCATATTCATAGATCGATTCCATGTTCCAGTGACGCTCGCCCGGCCATGGTTGTGCACCGGGAATTTCCGACAAAAAAGCCTCTGACGCCGCGTCGCCATGCAGGATGTTGCTTTCGGCGCCTTCCTCGTAATTCACCACGAACTGGACGCAGATGCGTGCCTGGCCCGGCCATTTCGGATCAGGCCGCGAACGACCGTATCCCGTCATGTCGCGCGGATATCGAGTCATGTCTCACGTCCTTTCGGTGTTGGTGGTGCTGCGAGGTCGCCGAAACAGGTGACGACGGGGGCGTCAGATCCGGCTGTTTACCAATCAGACCCAGCAGAAACTGCCTGTGATCCTCGAGCGGTGATCTACTGTCCCCGATTGGTCGGGTCGCTATGATTCCAGTTGCTTCCAACGCAGCACCCAAGGCACCACGCCGCTCGGATTGAGATCATAGAGTACTGCGGCCTCAGGTCGAGATGCCCCCACCGCGACCGCTTCAATCACTCCTTCACGCAAGTCCAGCGAATACCGCTTCAGCCTTGGCCTCCGCAAGGCGAGTCGATCGGCCAGACTCGCGCATTCTCAACGTCGTGAGAATCTCCCGGATCGACAGGGGCGGAAAACGCGCTCGCGTGCCCATTCAAAGCAACGCCGCTCACCGCATGGGTGACGCCCGGGGCTTGCGCGGCGCTGTCGGTCAATTCTACAAAGACGTTGATGCACGACACCCCCGCAGTCCGTAATGCAGTCACCGAGCCGTGGCGCAATGGCCAGACCGAGGTTCGGATCAATCACCGCGCGGCCTTCAGACGTACGACCTTTGGCCGGGCGCACCATAACGACGCCACGCCGCATCCACGGCGCCCGAGCCCCTACGGCTGCCATTGAAGGAGATGCAAATGACAAAGCAGATACACTGCGCATTCGGCGTCGACATCGATGCGGTTGCCGGTTGGCTGGGTTCTTACGGCGGCGAGGACTCACCATCCGACATACAGCGCGGCATGTTTGCCGGCGAAGTCGGCACGCCGCGTCTTCTCAAAATGTTCGACCAATTCCAGATAAAAGCCAGTTGGTTTATTCCCGGCCACTCGATCGAGACGTTCCCCGATCAGACTCGTCTGATTGCTGCGGCCGGTCACGAGGTCGGCGCACATGGCTATTCGCACGAAAATCCGGTGTCGATGACGCGACGGCAGGAAGAGGACGTGCTGCAGAAGTCAATCGATCTGATTGTGCAATTCACTGGCACGAAACCACGCGGCTACGTCGCGCCGTGGTGGGAGATGTCGAGTGCCACGGTGGATCTTCTGCTAGGGAACGGCTTTCGCTACGACCACAGCCAGGCATACAACGATTTCCTGCCGTTCTACGCGCGTACCGGAGACTCCTGGACAAAAATCGACTACTCGAAGGCGGCCGCGGAATGGATGCATCCGCTGAAGCGCGGCAAGGAGGTCGATCTGGTCGAGATTGGCGCCAATTGGTACGTCGACGATCTGCCGCCGATGATGTTTATTAAGCGCTCGCCCAACAGTCATGGTTTCGTCAGTCCGCGGCATCTGGAGGAGATGTGGCGTGATCAATTCGACTGGGTCTACCGCGAGATGGAGTACGGCGTGTTCCCTATCACAATCCATCCCGACGTGAGCGGCCGGCCACAGGTGCTGATGATGTTGGAGCGACTGATTCGATACATCAATACGCATGATGGCGTCCGCTGGATGACCATGGAGCAAATCGCCGAGGACTTTCGCGCCCGCCAGCCGTTCCACGCAACGTGACAGCCAGCCGGTAAGCCGTCAGGAAACCCTCGCATGTGCGTGCTGTGCGGTCAGTTATTCACCGAGATTCATTGGTCGGAGCGTCTGCTGGACCCAGCGCAAGTCAGCCAGGGTGAGGGTGAAACTCTGCGGCGGCAAAACCGCCACGCCCGTACGCGGCTGCTCGAGGGTGTGCTCGCGCACTATGGACTCGACGTCAGAGACGACTTGAGCGCGACGAACTACGTTCTCGATAACCGCAAGGGCGTGCAGATTGTAGTCGCTAGCCTCGCGGAGCTCTGGCCCGCTGCCACGCGTATGGCCGGCCGACCACCGGATCCACTGGACGGTGCTTTGCTTGAACGCCTGCGCCAGCGCCGCCGTGGGACCGATCCATGACAGCGGCCGCGCGCCGTGCGGTCACCGTGCTTTCTGGGTTCCTCGGCAGCGGCAAGACCACGCTACTGCGCCATTACCTGGCCGAGCGTTCCGACGCCGGCATCGCGGTCATCATCAACGAATGCGGAGCGGTCGGGGTCGATCACCACCTGGTTCGGATGGTCCAGGAGCAATCGGTCGTGCTGCAGGGCGGCTGCGTCTGCTGCACCCGCCGCGAGGATCTGGTGCGCGTGATGGGCGATCTCCTGGAGCTCGAGCAAAGCGGCCGTCTCGTCCCCCTTCGACAGGTCGTGATCGAGACGAGCGGCATTGCCGACCCGGTACCGGTGTTGTTCTCGCTCGCCGCTGATCCTGTGCTGCGGCATCATTTTGCTCCCGCGTCTGTAACAGTCACACTCGACGCGGTGAACGCCGCGACGCAGATCGACCGATGGCCGGAGATTCGTAAACAGATTATCGCCGCCGACCGGGTGGTCGTCACCAAGGTCGATCTCGTTCCGCGCGAGGCGATCGCTCGTCAGCGCATACGCGTGCGACAACTAAACCCAACAGCCAGGATCAGCGTCTCCCGACTGGGGGACGCGAGCGAGGTTCTGGCGCCGGCCGAGGAAACATCCCAGCTGCACGAGCTTCCCTCCGATGGCGGCGCCGGTACGCCATTGCCGCACGACGGCGTGCAGTCAATCGCCCTCGGCTTCAGCGCGCCGCTCGATTGGCCGGTCTTCGGCGTCTGGCTCGGCATGTTACTGCACGCGCACGGGCCGGACGTGCTGCGCGTCAAGGGGCTCCTGGACATCGGCGACGCCGGCCCGGTGGTCATGAACACCGCCCAGCATGTTGTGCACCCACCCGAGCACTTGCCGGCATGGCCGGTCGGTGTGGACGGCCCTTATCTGGTGTTCATTGTCCGCGGCCTCGATCCCGCCTGCATTGCCGAATCGCTGGAGACATTCCAGCGCGCCAATGGGCAATCCCATTTGCGCGTGCGAAAGTTGCGGTGATAAAGGCCAGCTAACGCCCCGTGCGTCGCATGGCATTCGGTTTGCAAGGGATCTTGCCACTTTCCCCGGCGAGGCAGCGCGCCTCACCAGACGGAGGCGCAGTCCGGCAATGCGGATGATCGGGATCGACGTAGGCGGCACGTTCACCGACCTGGTGTATGTCGATTCCGAGAGCGGTGCGGTCGCAATCTGGAAAGTTCCCACCACACCACACGATCCTTCCATCGGCATGATGGATGGTATGGAAAAGTTATGCGCCGTCAACGATGTCGAGCTCTCCGCAATCGATGTCGTGCTGCACGCGAGCACGATCGCGACGAACGCAGTCCTGGAATACGATGGCAGCACGGTCGGCATGCTGACCACCGAGGGCTTCCGGGACGTGCTGCATATCGGCCGTCACCAGCGGCCGCAGCACTACTCGCTTCGCCAGGAAATCCCCTGGCAGGTGCGTCCTCTGGTGCGGCGGCAGCATCGCAAGACGGTGCCAGAACGACTCACCGCCGATCGCACGACCGTGCTGCAACCGCTTGACGAAACGGCGGTGCGACAGGCCGCCCGCGAATTCCGTGCCGAAGGCGTGCAGGCGATCGCGGTCTGCTTCCTGTTCTCCTATCTCAATCCGACGCACGAGCAACGCGCAGTGGCGATCCTGCGCGAAGAGTTGCCTGGCTGCTTCGTCACCGCCTCGGCCGAGGTCGCGCCGCAATTCCGCGAATTCGAACGCTTTACCACCGCAGCGATGAACGCCTTCATCGGCCCCAAAGTGCGCCGCTACATCGCCGGGCTCGACGCTGAGTTCCGGGCCCGCGGCATGCGCGCTGAGCTCCGTATCATGCGCTCCAATGGCGGTATTGCGAACGCGGCCATGATCGAGCGTATGCCTGTGCTGACCCTACTTTCCGGCCCAGCCGCCGGTGTGCTCGGTGGCAGCTGGGCCGGGCTACGGTCGGGACGGCGCAACCTGATCACCTTCGACGTAGGTGGCACCTCGGCCGATATCGGCATCGTCCGCGACGGCGTATGCGTGGAAGCGTCCGCCCGCGATACCACCATTGCCGGCTATCCGGTTCTGGTCCCGATGATCGACATCCACACCATCGGGGCCGGTGGCGGATCCATCGCGTCGATCAACCCTGCCGGGGCTTTCCGCGTCGGGCCGCGCAGCGCCGGTGCGGTACCCGGGCCGGCCGCTTACGGCCGCGGCGGAACCCTGCCGACGGTGACGGACGCCAACCTCTATCTGGGGCGTCTGGAGCCAGAGCATTTTCTGGGCGGTGGCATGGCGCTCTATCCGCGCAAGGCGGCCGAGGTCATCGAGGACCTGTCGCGCCAGCTCGGCCTGCCGGCACAGGAGGCAGCGGAGGGCGTGCTGACCGTTCTGAACGCCAACATGGCCAACGCGATCCGCTCGCGCACGGTGGAGAAAGGCCTGGACCCGCGCCAATTCACGTTGATCGCGATGGGAGGTGCGGGACCACTGCACGGCGCTGAGGTGGCACGCATCATCGGCATCCCGGAGGTGCTGGTGCCGCCCTATCCGGGCGCCACCTCCGCCATCGGCCTGATGACCACGGACCTGCAATACGACACGACTCGTACCGTATTCAGCCGCTCCGACCAGCTGGATGTCGCAACGCTCGAGGCCGATCTCGCCGCGATGAAGGCGGAGCTGTCCGCCCAAATCCGCGGCGACGGTATCGATCCGGCGGTCGCAGCTTTCCGGCGCGCCGTCGACCTGCGCTATCTCGGTCAGGGCTACGAGCTGCGCGTCGCCATGCCCAATGCCGTGCTGTCCGCCGCGGTCTTCCGTCATGTGCTGGACGATTTCCACGCGCGCCACGCCACCGAGTACGGTCATGGCTTCCCCGCCAACCCGGTGGAAGTGGTCAACATGCGCGTCACCGCGACCGCGCCCAGCCCAAAGCTGCGGGGCGTGCCGTCGCCGCGCGGCGGCTCGCTGGAGGCGGCCCTGGTCCGCCGCGCGCCCTGTGTGTTCCGCTTGGCCGATGGACTGCAACGCCTCGATACGCCGCGCTACGCCCGCGATCGCTTGCCGTTGGACACGGCGACGGACGGTCCGGCCATCATTCTGCAGACCGACAGCACAACGGTTGTGCCGCCGGATGCGCACTTCATCGCCGACCGTGACGGCAACCTGATCATTCGCCTGGGTATCTGAACCATGACTCGCATAGACCCGATCACTGTCAGTGTTATCCACGGCGCGCTCGAAACCATCGCCGTCGAGATGGGATTCAAGCTGATGCGTATGGCGCACTCGTCTATCATTCGCGAGTCGGAGGATTTTGGCGCGGCGGTGATCGACCGACATGGCCGCGGAATTGCCGAGTCGACCCAATCCACGCCGCTGCAGTCGGGTCCCCTGCCCGGCTATGTCCGCGGCATGTTGCGCGTAATGAAGCAACGCGGTACTGCGCTGCGACCGGGCGATGTCTTCATGCACAACGACCCGTACGGCGGCGCCAGCCACGGACCGGATGTCGGCTTCATCGTTCCGGTGTTCCTTGAGAACACGCTGGTTGGCTACACTGCTACCGCGGCCCATCACCTCGATATCGGAGCGCTGACGCCCGGAAGCTGCGGCATCGTCGATGCGATCGACGCCTATGCGGAGGGTCTGCAGTTCAAGGCGATCAAAGTGTTCGATCAGGGTCAACGCGTCGACCCGGTCTGGCATATGCTGCGCGACAATATCCGCTCGCCTGATCTCGTGGTCGGCGACATGGAAGCTCAGGTCGCCGCGGCACGCATTGGGGCTGAGCGGTTGCTCGACTTGATCGCACGTTATGGTCTGGAGACATTCGAGGCGGCCTGCGAGCAGGCGCTGGCTCAGTCCGAGGAGCTGATGCGCCGGGCGATCGCCGCATTACCGGACGGAAGCTGGACTGCGCGCACCTTCATCGACGGCTACAGCGATAGCAGCGATCCGGCGCGCCGCGACCTGCCCCTCGTCGCCACGGTGACGATCGCAGGTGACGCGATGACGGTGGACCTGACCGGCACCGCACCGCAGATCGCCGACCGCCCGATCAACATGCCGTTCGAAGGCACGGTCGACATCGCCGTCTGGCTGACGATCCGCTCGATCCTGCTAGACACGGCCGTGCATGGCCACATCCCGGTGAACGAGGGTCTTACCCGCGCAATCCGCATCGTGGCGCCGAAGGGCTGCCTGGCGAATCCGATCTTTCCAGCACCGACCATCGCCCGCTTCGCACCGGGCAACCAACTGGCCGACACCGTCATGAAGGCGATGGCGCAGATCGTGCCGGAGCGCGTGTCGGCCGGCATCGGCAACCTACGCGTCATGGCGTTCTCCGGGCAGTCGGCGGATGGGCCTTGGGTCCACATGGAGATTTTCGAAGGCAGCTATGGCGGCCGTGAGGGCACGGACGGGATGGACGCAGTCGACACGCTCTACGCGAACACTCGCAACAACCCGGTGGAGGACATCGAGAGCCACCTGCCTCTCCGCGTCCGTCGCTATGAGCTGCGCACCGATGCCGTGGGGCTTGGCCGCTGGCGCGGCGGACTCGGCGCGGTGCGGGAGTTTGAATTGCTGGACGCGGGGGGTGTGTCCATCGAGGGCGATGGTCATCAACACCGCCCATGGGGCCTGCGAGGCGGTGAAGACGGTTATCCCGCCAGGTTGCAGCTCATCTCCAACGGTACCCAAGAGGAACTGCCGTCGAAAATGCCATACCGACAGATGCGACCTGGTGACCGGTTTCTGTGCATCGGACCGTGCGGTGGCGGTTATGGTCGCGCGATCGATCGCGCACCAGAGGCGGTGCGTCAGGATGTGTTGGATGGCCTACTGACCGTAGCGGTGGCGCAACAACATTTTGGCGTGGTACTCGACACGGCACTGGAAGTGGATGCGAAGGCCACGAACCACGCCCGCGCCCTGCTGCGATCCACGTCGGAGGCGCGGTGAACCGACCGCGGCCTGCTCGTCGCCGTTGCCGCCAGGGCGCCTGGTGATGCAAGCGGGCAGAATTGCTTAATAGCGGATGACCCGAGGCGCGCCACAGCGACGAGGATTTCGGCATATTTCATTCACGCTTTTGTCATCCCTGTCAGTTGTCCTATAGTTTGTTCAGATGCCGATTTTTTATGCACAAAAATCAGTCAGTGTCTGCGGGGTCGCTGCTCTAACAGCCGGCAACCGTGGGCCCCGCCCGGTACGCGGTTTGCACTTCCGACGAGGGAGCTTTGCGCGGCGTCAGCGCGGCGCCGTTACGGCGACGGGGGATGAAACGCGATGGACAGTGACAGTGGCAAGAAGATCAGTGTGTCGCGTCGCAACGTACTCAAAAGCGCGGCGGTCATTACCGGCGGGGCGCTCGGATCAGGCTCGGTGTGCGGTTTTCCGACAATCTGGGCGCAGAACATTAAAGACATCACGCTGATCCACATCGGGGGCGCTTGGGCCGTGATCAAGGAGATCGGCGACCGAGCCCGGAAGGATCTCGGTTTCACGGTCGAGATGCAAGCTGTCGACCCGGCGACGCAGCTCCAGCGGTCGCTCACGCAACCCAAGAGCTTCGATATCCTCTTAAATGACTACTCTACGATCCAGTACTTGCGCGGCAAGGACGTGACCAAGCCAATCGCGATCAAGGACTACAAGCTGTGGGACAAGACGCTGTCGATGTTCACCACAGGGAAGTTCCCGAGCGGCAAGCAGATCCCCGACCAGGGACTTTCGCCGATGATGACCGGGTTCTGGGACGGGCCGGATGCTACAAAGTTCGCGGGCAAGCCAACCGATTGGCTGACGATGGTACCCACGGTGTTCAATGCGGACACGCTGGGCGTCCGCCCGGATCTGGTCGGCGGCAAGAACGCGGTGACCAGCTGGGAGGCCCTGATCGATCCGAAATACAAGGGCAAGGCGGCGCTCAATGATATAGCCGTCGTGGGCACCATGGATGTTGCGATGGCGCTAGAGGCTCGCGGCGACATCAAATATGGCAACAAGGGCAACATGACCCGCGCCGAGATCGACAAAACGATAAATTTGATGGAGGACATCAAGAGGTCCGGCCAATTCCGCGCCTTCTGGACCAATTTTGACCAATCAGTGAACCTGATGGCCTCGGGCGAGGTCGTGATCCAGTCGATGTGGTCTCCCGCGGTCACCGCGGTCAAAGCGCGCGGCATCCCTTGCTACTATGCGCCGCTGAAGGAGGGGTATCGCGGGTGGGCCGCCGGACTGAGCCCGATGGCGCATCTGAGCGGGCTGAAGCTCGACTGCGCCATGGAATACGTCAACTGGTACAATTCTGGCTGGCAGGGCGGCTTCATCGCCAAGCAAGGCTACTATTCGCCAGTGCCGGAAACGGCGAAGAAGTTTCTCACAGAGGCGGAGTGGGACTACTGGTACGACGGCAAACCCGCCCCGGTCGACATCACAGATCCGTACGGCAACCTGATGGAAAAGAAAGGTCAGGTACGCGACGGCGGCTCCCTATGGGAGCGCGAGGAACGCATCGCTGTCTGGAACACGGTGATGGACGAGGACCGATATCTGACCCGCCGCTGGAATGAGTTCATTACCTCCTGATTCGCTTTTGGCTTGCCAGTGCGTACGTCGGTCAATGTGGGAATCTGCACGGGAGGCCTGTGCGTGTCTGACAGCAATACAGACGGAACAACCGGGACGACGTCGCGCCGTCGAATCCTGACGGGCGCCGCCACCGTTGCGGGCGCAGCGATCGGAACAGCCGCGGTGCGCGGAATTCCGACAATCTGGGCGCAGAACATCAAGGATATCACGCTCATCCATATCGGCGGCTCTTTTGCCGTGATAAGGGAAATCGCCGATCAAGCCACGAAGGATCTCGGCTTCAAGATCCAGATGCAGGCCGTAGATCAAAAGACGCTGCTCCAGCGGTCGCTCGCCCAGCCGCAGAGTTTCGATATCGAGAACATCGACAACTCCCTGATCATGTATCTGCAGGGAAAGGGTGTGCTCAAGCCGATCGCGGTCAGGGACTACAAGCTGTGGGACAAAACGTTGCCGATGTTCACCATTGGCAAATATCCCGACGGCAGGCCGATTTCGGCGGAAGGCCTTTCGCCGATCAAAATCGGGTTCTGGGACGGGCCGGATGGCAAAAAATTTGCCGGCAAACCCACCGAGTGGATGACATACGTCCCCACGATATTCAACGCTGACACGCTGGGCATCCGGCCGGATCTGGTGGGAGGAAAGCAGGCGGTGACCAGCTGGAAGGACCTGATCGATCCGAAATACAAGGGCAAGACGGCGCTCGTGGACGATGCCCCGGTCGGCGTCATGGATGTTGCGATGGCGCTGGAGGCACGCGGCGACATTAAATACGCCGACAAGGGCAACATGACTCGCGCGGAAATCGCCAATACCATCAATATCATGGAGGGCATCAAGAAATCGGGCCAGTTCCGCGCTTTCTGGACTAATTTCGACCAATCGGTGAACCTGATGGCTGCAGGCGAGGTGGTGATCCAATCGATGTGGTCGCCCGCCGTCACTGCGGTCCGCTCGCGTGGCATACCTTGCTATTACGTGCCGCTGAAGGAGGGCTATCGCGGCTGGTCTAATGGGTTGGCGCCGATGGCGCATTTGAGCGGGCTGAAGCTCGACTGCGCCATGGAGTACATCAACTGGTTCAATTCGGGCTGGCACGGCGGCTTCATCGCCAAGCAGGGCTATTACTCGCCGGTTCCTGAAACCGCGAAGAAATTCCTCACGCAAGAGGAGTGGGACTACTGGTACGACGGCAAGCCGGCCGCGGTCGAGATCAAGGACCCATACGGGAACCTGATGGAGAAGAAGGATGCAGTGCGCGACGGCGGCTCTCTCTGGGAGCGCGAGGAGCGAATTGCCGTCTGGAACACGGTGATGGACGAGGACCGATATCTGACCCGTCGCTGGAACGAGTTCATTAGCTCCTGATGAGCTGGGCCTGCCATCGTACCTCGGTCGATGTGGGAAGCTGAATGGGAGGTCGGGGCGTGTCTGACACCGATACAAGCGGAAGAAACGGGGCGACGTCGCGCCGTCGGATCCTCGGTAGCGCTGTCGCTGTTGCGGGAGCCGCGATTGGAACAGGCGCGGTGCGCGGATTTCCGACAATCTGGGCGCAGAATATCAAGGATGTCACCCTTAATCACGTTGGCGGCCCGTGGGCTGTGATCAAGGAAATCGGCGTTCAGGCCAGCAAGGATCTGGGCTTTACGGTCGAGATGCAGACCACCGATATACCATCGGAAATTCAGCGGGCACTGACACAGCCCAAGAGCATTGATATTTTCCAATCAGAAGAAACCACGAACAAGTATCTCGAACACGCGGGCGTTTTCAAGCCGATCCACGTCAACGACTACAAGCTCTGGGACAAAACCTTGTCGATGTTCACTGAAGGCAAGTTCCCTGACGGCCGCCCCATCCCGAACATCGGAATGTCGCCGATGAAAGCCGGGTTCTGGACCGGGCCCGACGCAAAACAATTCGCCGGCCGCCCGACCGAATGGCTGGTTATGCTGCCGACGCTGTTCAACGCCGACACGCTGGGCATTCGGCCGGATCTGGTAGGCGGCGAGGACAAAGTCACCAGCTGGGGTGACTTGCTCGAGCCGAAATACAAAGGCAAATCGTCGCTCTGCTCCCTTGCGATTGTCGGCATCACGGACGCGGCGATGGCGTTGCAATCACGCGGCGAGATCAAGTACGGCGATATCGGCAACATGACCCGGGCCGAGATCGACAAAACTTTCGAAGTGATGAACAAGATCAAACAGTCTGGCTTCTTCCGTGCCTTCTGGGGCGGCTTTGATGAGTCGGTCAACCTGATGGCCGCTGGCGAGGTGGTGATCCAGTCGATGATCTCGCCCGCCGTCACCGCCGTCAAAGCGCGGGGTATTCCCTGTTATTACGCCCCGCTAAAGGAAGGCTACCGCGCCTGGACGAACGGCATCGTCCCGATGGCGCATTTGAGCGGGCTGAAGCTCGACTGCGCCATGGAGTACATCAACTGGTACAATTCCGGCTGGCAGGGTGGCTTCATCGCCAAGCAGGGCTACTACTCGCCGGTGCCGGAAACCGCAAAAAAATTTCTGACGCAGGAGGAATGGGATTACTGGTACGAAGGGAAACCGGCAGCGGTGGATATGAAGGACCCGTACGGCAACCTGGAGGCCAAGAAAGGCGAAGTGCGCGACGGCGGCTCACTCTGGGAGCGCGAGGGGCGTATCTCCGTCTGGAATACGGTGATGGATCAGGACCGGTATATGACGCGTCGCTGGAACGAGTTCATTGCTGGCTGATCACATAATTTGCCGGTCGCGCGGCTTGACCGGCCGCGCAGCTCGGTTGGTCCATGTGCCCATAAAGAGCTAGTCCACATGAAATTGTCGCCCTCGACCGTCTCCTGGCTGCAAGTTGGCCCATTCGCGCTGGTGCTCGCGCTGTTTTTCGGTCTGCCGATGATAGTCGTGCTCGTCGTCAGCTTCTTCGATTTCGAGCAAACCTCGATCGTTCCCGCCTTCATCCTGGACAATTACCAGGAGATCTTCACCTCGGACATCACTCTGCGGCTATATCTCAGCACGCTGCGGTTTGCCTTGATCGTGTGGGCGCTGACGCTGGTGATCGGCTTCACGCTGGCGAACTTCCTGGTGTTCCATGTGAGGAACTTGATCCTGAAGCTCGGATTATTCGCTCTCGTCTCGGTGCCGTTTTGGACGTCGAACATAATCCGCATGATCGCATGGATTCCCTTTCTCGGCCGCAACGGGTTGCTTAACACGGCACTGATGGATGCGGACCTCGCACCGCATCCGCTCGAATTCCTGCTGTTCTCGCCGTTCGCGGTAGTCATCGCCTATGTCCATCTGTTCACCCTGTTCATGGTAGTGCCAATCTTCAACTCAATGGCACGCATCGACCCGGCGATCATCGAGGCGGCCAGGGATGCCGGGGCCTCGCGCTGGCGGATCCTGAGCGAGATTGTGATCCCGCTATCGAAAAGTGGCATCGCCCTTGGGACGATCTTTGTCGTCACACAGGTGATGGGCGATTTCTTTGTGGTGAGGGTGATGAGCGGCGGTCAGAGCGCCTCAGTCGTCTCGGCGTTGCAGAATGAGATCGCGTCACTGCAGTATCCGCCCGCTGCGGCAGAGGCCATCATCCTGGTCATCGTCGTCATCCTAATGGTATCCGCGGTCTTGCGCGTTGTTGATGTGCGCAAGGAACTTGTATCCTAGGAAATCTTTGAATGCACGCTTCTGCTTCCAAACGCGAATGGACCTTCTATGCACTCGCCGCTTTCTTCGCGTTATACGTGTTGTTCGTCTACGGGCCGATGGTCGTGATCTATATGCTGTCGTTTCAGGGGCGTGACGGGGGGATGACCTTCCCGATGAACGGAGTTTCGACACATTGGTTCGCCGATCTGGTGAGCCCTGGTCGCGCCGAAGACATCCCCGGGAGCTTCCGCCGCTCGCTGCTGCTCGCCGTGATTGTCGGGCTCATCACGGTGGTGCTGTGCGTGGCGGCCGGGTTGGGCTTTCGCCGACGCTTCCGTGGATCAGCGATTCTGTTCTACACTGCGATTGCGAGCCTGGTGATGCCAGGCCTGTTTGTCGGGCTCGGCGTCTCGTTGCTTTTCCGCCTGCTCGGCTGGACGACCGACTGGCGGATCTCGGGGCTCTTCACCCAGCTTACCTGGACATTGCCGTTCGGCCTGTTGGTCATGTTCGCAGTGATAGGACGGTTCAACCGCTCCTGGGAAGAAGCGGCGACAGACCTCGGGGCCACTTCCTGGCAACGCACACGCGAGGTGACATTGCCGATCCTGTTGCCCGGAATCATCGGTGTGGCGCTGTTTGGATTCACGCTCTCCTATGATGAGTTTGCGCGCACCGTGTTGACGGCGGGTGCCGTCAATACTCTGCCGTTACAGATCTGGGCGATGACGACGAACATCACGTCGCCTGCGCTCTACGCCCTTGGCACAGTGACCACGGCGGTGTCTTTCGTGGTCATCGCCCTTGCACTCGGCTCCATCGCCCTGATCCAGCGGCGCCGGTCGCGTCGCAATGCTGCTGGTGAGTGATTCGTACGGGAGGCTATTATGGCCGCGACTATCCCCAATGGTAAAATTGAACTCATCAATGTTACCAAACGATTCGCGCCGCGCGGGCGGCCCGCGGTCGCCAATCTCGACTTATGCGTCGAACACGGCTCTTACTTGTGCTTGCTTGGCCCAAGCGGCTGCGGCAAGACGACGATCTTGCGCATGATCGCCGGTCACGAGCAGCCCACGGAGGGCGACGTGCTGATCGGCGGTCGCGACGTCAAGGGCCTGCCGCCGGGCGAGCGCGGCACGGCGATGATGTTCCAGAGCTATGCGCTGTTCCCGCACCGCAACGTGCTAGACAATGTCGCCTTCGCTCTAAAGGTGCGTGGTGTGGCGAAGTCCGCGCGCTATGCGAAGGCTCGCGAGTTGTTGGAGAAGGTGCAGCTGGAGGCGTTCGCACAGCGCCTTCCCTCCGAGCTTTCCGGCGGACAACAGCAACGCGTAGCGCTGGCCCGTGCGCTGATCACCAACCCGGGGGTGCTGCTGCTCGATGAGCCGCTATCGGCACTGGATGAATATCTGCGCTTGCAAATGCGCGGCGAACTACGACGGATGCAGCGTGAGCTCGGCATTACTTTTGTCCACGTCACGCACACGCAGTTGGAGGCGATCGCCGTCGCCGACATTGTTGTGGTGATGGATCAAGGCAGGATAGAGCAGGCAGGCTCGGCGCGGGACATCTTCCTCGCCCCCCGCAACGCCTATGTGGCGCGCTTCATTGGTGGGCAGAACGTACTCGCCGGCATGGTCGAGCGTTCGGCCGACGGGCGCACAGTCGCCGTCATCGGCAACGGGGTGCGGTTGGAGATCCCGCTCGGAGGCGTGCGCGTCGCACCAGGTGAGGCGGTCTCCGCCTCGGTGCGCCGAGACCGGGTCACGGTTCGGCGCTCTGCGCCCGGTGAACCAAGGCAAGATCCGCTCAATAGTGTGAGCGGCGAGGTGCACGCGATTGAAAACCAGGGATCTTGGGTCAAGATCACGATCGAGCTTGGCAATGACGAGCGATTCGTGGCCAACGTCCCTGAGAGGGTTTACTTCGCCGACCCCATCGATATCGGTGAGCGTGCCGTTGCGAGTTGGCAGACGAGCGACGTACGCCTGCTGGAGGATGACCGCGTGATGAGGCCGGCTGCGCCGGCACCGGTGACCTCCGTCGCCGCCTGAGGCGAATCGTATAGGAGGAAAAGGATCCCCGGCGCTCGATTAAGGAAGTAGAAGCATGCTCCCGGACTACGGTCAGCGTCACAGGAAGCCGCCCGCTTTGGCCGCTTGTACCGACATCGAGACATTCGACCTGCCCGGCAAAACCCGAACCAGCAGTGCTCGGCGCCGAGAAATCCGACCGTGAGCCGTAGTTTGGCAGACCTGACGGCTGTCCCGGCAGAACCGATCCCGCTGTCGGTGCTGACGGGCTTTCTCGGGAGCGGCAAGACAACACTTCTCTCGAAAGTTCTCGCCGTTCCCGATTTGAGGGATACGGCCGTAATCATCAGCGAGTTCGGGAGCGTTGCACTGGACCATCTCCTGCTGGAGACCGCGGTCGACGACGTGTTTGAACTGCCCAACGGCTGCACGTGCTGCGCGGTGCGCCAGGGTCTGGCCGACTCCTTTTATCGGCTGCTGAGATCGCGCCAGGAAATCGTTGATCGACCGCCGTTTCGGCGTATCGCCCTGGAGACCAGTGGGTTGGCTGATCCGGGGCCTGTTCTCTACACGCTATCGGCCGACGCGTTTCTCGAAGCTTCGCTCAGGCTCGACCGCGTCGTGACGACCGTCGACGCTCTGATCGGCTTGGAAACGCTCGATCAGTATCCCGAGGCTACGGCGCAGGCAGCCGTGGCCGATCTCCTCCTCATCAGCAAGACCGATCTCTCGCCGGTCCCGGACGAGCTCCTCCGGCGGCTCGCATGCTTAAACGCGATTGCCCCTATTGCCGATGCAGGTGAGGTTGACGCAAGAGCTGTGCTATTCGGTGGCTCACCGAAGGCACTGCCGAGACCGCGACTGAGCGCGACAGCGGTCCATGCGCACGGCATCTACAGCCTTTCGGTTCGCTTGCAGCAGCCAATGACCCGACTGGGCTTTGCGATGGCTCTCGGCGGGCTGGCGCGCGATCGAGGTGAGAAGTTGCTGCGTGTCAAGGGACTGGTGGAATTCTCGGATCGCGCTGGTGGGCCAGCGGCGATCCATGCGGTTCAGCACACGCTCTATCCGCCGCGCTGGCTGGAGCGCTGGCCCGGTGCGGACTGCGTCAGTCGTCTTGTCTTCGTCGTACGAGATCTCGAGCCGGACGAGATCCTCGAGCGGTTCGCTGCTGGCGACCCGGTATGCATGCCCCCTCCGGCGGGAGGAAACTGATGCTGGATCTCATCATCACGGGTGGCACTTGTGTGCTACCGACGGGAACGCAGGTGGCTGATATCGGCGTCAAGGACGGGCACATCGTACTGGTGGGCGGTCCCGGCACGTTGCCGGCAGCTACGCGTACCATATCGGCGAGCGACCGTCTGGTTATCCCGGGCGGCATCGACCCGCACATTCACTGCAATTTGGACTGGAAGGTTTCGGGGCTCCCCGCGATCGTCACAGATCCCGCCTCGCAGGTAAGCCGCGCTGCCCTGCACGGCGGAACGACGACACTGCTTGACTTTGTGCAGTGCGCGCACGAGCGGACTGTACAGCAGTCCGTCGAGCAACTACAGAGCTCGTGGAAGGACGCCTGTCACTGCGACTATGGCTTCCACCTGATGTTGATGGGCGAAATGCCGACGGCCCAGTTCGACGAGCTCGCCGACGCCATCCAGGACGGCCATGCCAGCGTCAAAATCTTCACGACCAATATCATGCCGGGCATGGGCGGACAGCTTATGATGCCACATGGCCACATCTGGGAAGCCTTGAAGGTGGTGGCGGCCCAGGGTGGTATCGCGTGCATTCACGCCGAGGACAACGATATCGTCATGTTTATGTACGAGAAACTGATGCGCGAGAACCGCGTCAACTTCGAGCACCTGGCCGAGGTTCACAACACACTCAGCGAGGAGCTCTCGTTCAATCGCGTGATCCGTCTGGCCGAGAACGTCGAGGGCGCCGCGCTCTATATGGTGCATGTCTCGGCGGCAACTGGCGTGGCGGCGCTCGAATCGTCGCGCGCCCGTGGCTTCCCGATGTACGGCGAAACGCTGCACCAGTACCTGATGTACAACGCCGAGGACTACAAGAAGCCGGGTGGGCAGATATATCATACCTATCCGTCGCTGAAGTTTCCGGAGGATCAGAAACGTCTCTGGGAAGCGACCAATCGCGGCGCCATCCAGACCATCGCCACCGACGAGCTGTGCTGTCCGTTACGCGTCAAGCTGCAGGGGAGCCGCATTGACGATGTGACAGGCGGTAACGCCGGCGTCGAGCCACGCGTCGGGCTCATGTACACCCAGATGGTCAGCAAACGAGGTTATTCCCCGGCGCATTTTGTCGACATGATTTCGACCAACGCCGCGCGGATCCTGGGTCTGTATCCCCGCAAGGGAGCGTTGGCGGTCGGCTCGGACGCGGACATCGTGCTGCTGCAGACAGGGATCGAGAAGACAATCCGCGCCGCCGATCTGCACGAGACCGACTACACGCCATGGGAGGGGCACGTGGTCACAGCGTGGCCTGTCACCACCATCTTACGCGGCAAGGTTGTCGTGGAAGACGGCGCTTTCCATGGTGACTTGCGGGACGGACAATTTCTCAAGCGCAAGGTGGCGGACGAGACACGCAGCCGACCTGCGGTCTAGCGGTGGAACCGTCGTAAGCGGTCTATCCAGTCGCAGTCACGGGGGTCAAGCTCTTCGGAGTGCTCGGCTTCCGAAGGCCCACAAAGACCCACGCATGGAGACGAGCCATGCCCCGCGCACCAGCTGCTGCTGCTGCATCAGCGTCGTCAGGGCCATACAGCGCTCGAAAGCGATGACAGTGGTCGCTCGACAACGCAGCCCCCGACATCGCGGAGCGCTTGCTAACCGCGCTCCTACAAAGCCGGCAAAAAACCGAGCATCATCCGAATGCGTGCTTAATTTGTCTCGACTGAGATTACCGGCTGCCGCTCTGCCATCGCCTGCATAGGCGACCGCGCTCGCCCGTGACGCCGTTGCGTGAGAGCGTGCTCCAAGAACTCCGTCCTATATGCATTAAGTCATACACTATACGCCATAGTGTATCAGGCAGTGTGCCTAGTTGTCACAGATGCCGCTGGAAAGAGCTTACAAGCAGTCGGTTGTGTATATTCTGCGCCTCTGCCCCGAGCCGATGCCCTTCTTGCTCATAAACATGAAGCTCGGGTGAACGCCCCGCAGCACGCAACCGCGCCGCCAAATTTGCGGTCATCTCTGCACTCCACAGCTCGTCTACCGCGCCATGGCTCAGAAAGACTGGACCAGTGTAGTGCTCAATTTCTATCGTTGTCCCTGGCAACGAGCGATCCGTCTTGCCACGCCAGATCCAGGCAACGTCGGCCCCGTGAGCAGCTTCGGGCGTCCTCCACCGGATCGTGCCCCCGCCAGCTCCGGATGTAGGTCCCATTGCTCGGGTTCGACATTCCGAGCGAAAGTCGTTGGCACGAAATGGCCC
>JASHQG010000008.1 GCA_030037665.1 Acetobacteraceae bacterium | reverse complement strand
GCGGCGGTGGCGGCATCAGTCGCGAGCGCTGAGAACACCGCCCGGGTGGCCGCCTCGCTGTAGGCCGCCTGCGGCAGCCGATGCTCCGGTGCCACGCCATACTGGCGCTTGCGGATCTCGTCGCTGCGCAGCACCAATGCGCCCGGAGCGCGTCCGAGTGTCGGCGCCAGAGCGCGCGCCAGCGTCGACTTGCCACTGCCCGGCAGGCCGCCGATCGCGACCAGCACAGCGGGCAGCGGCCGCAGGTAATCCAGCGCCGCCTGGAGATAGGGCTGCCAGGCGTCCGTGTGGCCACTGCGGCGCGCGACATGCGCGCGTATCATGGCGCGGATCGACATGAACGCTGGCAACGCCTGCACGAGGCTGGCATCGCCGGTGCGGGCGACGTAGCGGTTCAAAACTCGGTTGGCAGAAGCGCGGCTCACCCGCTGGTCGAGGTCCATCAGCAGGAACGCCAGGTCGTAGGCGAGATCTGCCGTCGCCAGCGTCTCGTCGAACTCCAGGGCATCAAAGGGCGCCGGCCGGCCTTGCCAGAGACAGAGATTGCCAAGGTGCAGGTCGCCGTGAATCCGGCGGACACAGCCGGCCGAGGCACGCTCGGTTCCCCACGCGCTGATCTGGTGCAATGCCGCGACGATGGCGGTGCGCCAGTTGCCTACGGTCTCGGGCGGCAGCCCGGCATCCAGCGCGGAGGAGACATTGCCAAGCGCAATTTGCGTCATCGGCGGGATCACGCCCCGAACCGGCGGCAGCGCCCGATGGTACGTGGCGACCGCGTCGGCCAGCGCGTCCTGCAGCGCCGGCGTCAACCGACCGGACGCGGCAATGGCGTCCAGGAAGTCGTCCGCGTCCACCCGGGCCATGCGCAGCACCCAATCGACCGCGTCGCGCCCGACGGCCGCGTCGCCAAACGACAGGCTACCGTCCGGCCGCCGCACGATCGGCACGACATCTCGGTAGAGGCCCGGTGCCGCGCGTCCATTCAGCGCCAGTTCGCGCTCGGCGAAATGGCGCCGGTCCGCTACGCGGGAAAAATCGAGGAACGGCAGTCGCACCGCCTTCTTGAGTTTCCAAACCGTATCAGTGCCGACGAAGACCAGTGAGATATGCGTCTCGATGGGTGGATGCCCCGCGAGTCGCTCGAGAAACGCCGCTGTCTCCGCCTGGTCCGCCGGCACCGCCATCAGTCAGGCTGCCGCGCCCGACCGCCGCGCCCGGTCACGGATACAGCTTTCCCATCGTCCAGCGGCCGTCAGGCGTGCGTGTGTAAACCGTGCGGTCATGCAAACGGAAATCCATTGACTGCCAGAACTCGAAATGGTGCGGGATAACGCGAAATCCCGACCAATGAGGTGGGCGCGGAATTTCGTCGTCCGGATACTGCTTCTCCAGATCCGCCAACCGCTGCTCCAGCGTTGCGCGATCCGGCAACGGACGCGACTGATCCGACGCCCACGCGCCGAGCCTGGAAATGCGCGGCCGGGAACCGAAGTAGGTATCCGCCTCGGCGTCGGTGACATGTTCTGCTCGGCCGTCAATTCGTACCTGCCGGCCGAGCGACTTCCAATGAAACAACAGCGCGAGGCGCGGATTCGCGACGATCTCAGCGCCCTTGCGGCTTTCCATGTTCGTGTAAAACACAAACCCGCGCTGATCGACGCCCTTCAGCAGCACGGCACGTGCCGAGGGAATGCCATCCGGCGTCGCTGTGGCGACCGTCATCGCGTTGGGTTCGCTGACCTCGCTCGCCTCCGCTTCCGCCATCCACTCCCGGAAGCGTGCGAAGGGATCGTAAACGAGCGGGGTCGGGTCGGGCATCGACGGCATCTCCTGGCGGCGGCGCAACCTGCCATACGCGATCACGCGGCCCAACCGTCGCTGTCCGATAGCGGTGTTTGCCGGTTCGCATGGCTGCGCCGTATTGGCGGACGGTGGCCCGGTGAGGTCGCCCGCGAATCCCGCGGGATCCCTGCCGCTCGCATTGCCTATGCGGTGGTCCGCAGCGGCCGGTACAGTGCTTCGCTGAGGGTCGTTCGCTCTCTGGCAGGATGCAACGGACGGCCTCGGCGGCATAGGATTTTCCCGTATCGCGCGGCAGGCGGTTCGGTGCGCAATGGCTCTGTGAAAATGGCTGCCGCTGCAGGACGCCGTCCCGATAACACGACCGAGACGAACCGCACAGGCCTCACGGAGAGTCGCGGGAGCTCATCACTCGCGACGGCGTGATCACCTGAGAACGGCCCGCCGACGCACATGCGCACCGCGGACCGCGCTGACCTGGGTTTCGCTCCCGCCCGATGCTGACTAGGCAACCTCGGAGCTCGTCGCGCGCGATGTACGACGCGCTTTGGACCACGTGCTCTTGCCCGGCGCCGCGTCGCTGTGCCACGACGACGCCGCAGTGGACGCCGCCAACCCCTCGAGGAGCCCAAGATGCCCGACAGCGCCCCGGCAACCCCAATCAAGGGCACATTGCTGCAGGGCAAGCGTGGCCTGATCATGGGGGTCGCCAACGAGCGCTCGCTTGCGTGGGGCATTTCCGCCGCCTGCGCCGCGCAGGGCGCCGATTTGGCCTTCACCTATCAGGGCGAGGCCCTGGAGCGCCGGGTCCGCCCGCTCGCCGCCTCGGTCGGCTCGGACTTATTGTGTCCGTGCGACGTAGGCGACGAGGCGAGCATCGACAACGCATTTGCCCAATTGCACCAGCGCTGGGACAGGCTGGACTTCCTGGTGCACGCCATTGCCTATGCGGACAAGGCCTACCTGCGCGGCCGTTACCTGGATACGCCACGCGCCGCATTCCTGCAGGCTTTGGACATCTCCTGCTATTCGTTCACCGCGGTGGCGCAGCGCGCCGTGCCGATGATGCGGCCGGGCGCATCATTGCTGTCGCTGACGTATATTGGCGCCGAGCACTGGACGCCGCATTACAACGTCATGGGTGTGGCGAAGGCGGCGTTGGAAGCGTCGGTGCGATATCTCGCTGCGGATCTGGGCGCACAGAACATCAGGGTGAACGCAATCAGCGCCGGGCCCATCAAGACTCTTGCGGCGTTCGGCATCGGCGATTTCCACTACATCCTACGCTGGAACCAGCTCAATTCGCCGATGCAGCGAAACGTCACGATCGATGATGTCGGCGGTGCCGCGGCGTATTTGCTCTCGGACCTGGCCGCCGGCGTGACAGGCGAGGTGCATCACGTCGATTGCGGCTATCACATCGTGGGCATGAAGAATCCCGCCGCGCCGGACATGTCCATCGTGGAGGGGTGAGACACGCGACAGCCCGGCGGGATGTGAAGATTGCCCGCGTCCTTGTCGGCGAATGCCGCCATGCCACATTTTGCCGGCGCGCCATGTCCGACCGGCAACAACGACATCCGCCGATTCGCCCCCGGTGCGCCCGCGATTGTCCCGAAAACGCCGGCGACGCTTACCTCACAGGCGTCGCCAGAGGCGAATCGTGCTGCTGGCACATCCGGATGGCGACGATGTCTCGCTGCGCTGATCGTGCCGCGGTCGACACGGGGGAGCCGCGTTCGGGCTCACCGCATCGCCCACGTTGAACCCGGCACGCCGAATATCCGAATCGTGCGCTGAAGACCCGTCGCGTACCGCAGGGACATGCCATCAAGCATTGGCATGGAAGCGCCAATATCCTGCCAGATCCTCTGAATTCGCAATGTTGCCCGGAACCCGACGTCTGCCATCGAGATGATGAACACCCCGGCGGGCACCAACGCGCGCAACCGGGTCAGCGCTGCCATCGGATCACGGAAATAGTACATCACCTCATTGAGGACAACGATGTCGAACTGGGCCTCCAACGCAAGCGTTTCTGCGTTCGCGACGAGGAAGTGGGTTCGGCTGTCGCTACGCCACGCCATCCGCTCGATCGCCGTCGGGGAGAGGTCAATGCCGACATATTCTCGGTAACCGTCACGGGCGAGCAAATCATGCAGCACGCCCTCACCGCAACCGACATCGAGAATCGCCGCATCCGGACCGTAGCGCGTGCAGTACGCAGCGATGTGATAATTATGCACCCGCTCGTCGTCGCTCTTCAGCCACTCCCATCCACCGGTGGCATATTCGCGATCCCACTGCGCCTCGTCGGGAAAGAAGTGCTCCGGCGGCGGGAGAATCCGTAGCAGGCCATTGCGCAACGGCGGACATCGGGAACTGATACCCAGGCACGCGTTCTTCAATACTTGCACTCGCCAACCTCCAGTCGCGCCATGTTTCCGGGCGCAGTCGGCCAAAGCACAACTCACGTTTCGGTGCACATGCCGCGATTGACCTCGATGGGCGCGTTTCTGCGGGTTCCGGAGTCATTCCGTAGAAGCAATCGTCGTGGGCCCGCGACGAGTCGCTCCCGCGCTGCTAAACTCGACTCATGTCCCACAACACTTTCGGCCATTTGTTTCGCGTCACCACCTGGGGCGAGAGTCACGGGCCGGCAATCGGCTGCGTGGTCGATGGCTGTCCGCCACGCATCGCGCTGTCCGAGTCGGACATCCAGCCCTGGCTGGATCGCCGCCGTCCCGGCCAGTCGCGCTACACCACCCAGCGCCAGGAACCTGACCAGGTGCGTATCCTCTCCGGCGTGTTTGAGGGCCTCACCACCGGCACGCCGATCGCTATGCAGATTGACAACGTGGACCAGCGCTCGCGCGACTACTCCGATATTGCAGCGAAGTTTCGACCAGGCCACGCCGACCTAACCTACGAACTAAAATATGGCATTCGCGACTACCGCGGCGGCGGACGACAATCGGCACGCGAGACGGCAATGCGCGTCGCCGCCGGCGGCGTCGCGCGGCGTGTGCTCGGCGAAGGCGTGCGAATCCGCGGCGCGCTGGTGCAGATCGGTCCACACCGGATCGACCGATCCCGCTGGAACTGGGATGTGGTCGATGCCAATCCGTTCTTCTGTCCCGATCCGGTAACGGTGTCGCGGTGGGAAGACTATCTCGGCACCGTGCGTAAGGCGGGATCATCCACCGGCGCGGTCATCGAAGTGCTCGCTGAAGGCGTGCCGCCCGGCCTCGGCGCGCCAATCTACGGCAAGCTCGACGCCGATCTCGCCGCGGCGCTGATGTCGATCAATGCGGCCAAGGGCGTGGAGATCGGGGATGGCTTCGCCGCCGCGGTGCTATCCGGTGAGGAGAACGCCGACGAGATGCGCATGAGAGATGGACTCGTGCAGTTCGCCTCGAACCACGCGGGCGGCATCCTCGGCGGGATATCAACCGGCCAGCCGATCGTTGCGCGCTTCGTGGTGAAGCCAACCAGTTCGATTCTGACGCCGCGGCATACGGTGGACCGCACGGGTGCTGAGACCGAGATCAGCACCAAGGGCCGGCACGACCCCTGCGTCGGCATCCGTGCAGTGCCGGTCGGCGAGGCGATGCTGGCATGCGTGCTCGCCGACCATCTGCTCCGGCAACGCGCGCAGAACCCCGATGCGCCGGAGATGGCGCGGCTGCCGAGAAATTAGTGCACCCACCTGCAGACCGGGTTCGATGCGCGGTTGGCCGCAAACCGCTGCGTTCCGGCTCGCCTGGACGCGACGACAGCGGCAGGA
>JASHQG010000696.1 GCA_030037665.1 Acetobacteraceae bacterium | reverse complement strand
TCAACGATCCTGGAGCTGATAACATCAACAGCGCCGGCACAGCAAACATTTAGATCAACCATGGCAATGGGCTCCCCATGTCCGCCACCAGCTTGTCAGTTACCGCATGCAGGCGACGTTTCAGCGGTGCCTCGAGTGCCCTCGGATCATATGTTCCCGTGGGCCAGGCGGAGACAATGGCACCCGGTCCCCGTCATACCCGGGCGGAAGGGCAAGATGTAGCCACCCGGCGGGGTTCCAGTCGCCGGCTGGAAAGATTGCCATCATCAGTGGCGCGGTGTCTGGCATGGGCGCCGCAACGGCGCGCCTGCTCGCGCGAGAGCGCGCCAAGGTGGTGATCGCCGACATGTTGGAGCGCGAAGGTCGGCATGTGGCCGAAAACATCGGCGACTCGGCGCACTTCGAAGGCATCGATGTCACTGATGAGGCGAACTCGGAGGCCGTCGTGGGCGCCATAGCGGCGCGTTTCGGCCGGCTCAACGTGCTGGTGAACAACGCTGGTATCTCAGGCAGCGCCGAACAAGATTTTCACAGCACCGACGCCTGGCATCGAATCATGGCGGTCAACGCCGCCGGCACGTTCTATGGAATCAAGTATGCCGTGCCAGCGATGAGAAAGGCGCGCGGCGGTTCCATCGTGAACCCGTCCTCGATCGCCAGCATCACCGGCAGCGAACATGCGCACATGGCCTACAATGCGTCGAAGGCCGCACGCAGCGCGGCTGATGACCAAACCGGTGGCGGTGCAGTACGCGAGGGACGGCATGCGGGCGAATTCGGTGCATCCGGGGATCATGCCGCCGATGCGCATTTCGGCGCGGAGCGCCGATCCGGCGATACGCGCCGATCGCATGCGGTTCATTCCAAAGCGCCGGCCGGGCGAGGTGGGCGAGGTGGCGAATGCCATCCGGTTGCTGACCTCCGATGAATCGTCCCACATCACCGGGTCGGCAATCCATGCCGGTGGTGGAGCGATCGCCATGCAGGGGCGTCCAAATTGACAACCTTTGCATGCGGCATCACGGTTTGACTAAACCTGCTATCGAGGAGGATTGCATATGGTTGTGGCACATCAGCCGACCGTCGAGGTCGTTCCCCTGACCCTGCATATCGGTGCGGAGATTCGCGGTGTCGATCTCACCCGGGCATTGTCCCCAGAGCAATTGGAGGCGGTGCGCGGTGCTTTCCTGAAGTGGAAGGTCATCTTCTTTCGCGACCAGAATCTCGATCATGCTCAGCATGTCGCCATGGCGCGTCAGTTCGGCGAGCCGACCATCGGTCATGCGGTGTTCGGTCATGTCGACGGCTATCCCGAGATCTATTCGGTCGCCAAGAATCGGACTGCGAATGAGAAGTACGACGCGATGACGGTCACGCCGTGGTTTGGCTGGCACACGGACGTCACTGCGGCGGTGAATCCTCCCTGCGCGTCCATCCTTCGGGGCGTGACGATCCCGCCGTATGGCGGGGATACGTTCTGGACCAACCTCGTCGCCGCGTACCTGGGTTTGTCGGAACCGATGCGCGCCTTCGTCGATAGACTGCGTGGCATCCATGCATTCGAGCCGCGCGGCGACGCCAAGGAAGGCAGTGCCTACAACGAACGCGTCAAGCGTCGTGCATTGAAGAGCGAGCATCCGCTTGTGGCGGTGCATGCGGAGACCGGCGAACGCGTGCTGTTCGCCAGTCCATCCTTCCTGAAGTCGCTTGTCGGCTTCACGCCGCGGGAGAGCGCCAAGATACTGGAGATACTGTGGGAGCATGCCGTTCGCCCCGAATATACGGTGCGCTTCAAATGGAATCCGGGTGACATCGCATTCTGGGACAACCGCTCGACCGCGCACCTTGCGCCCAGGGACATTTTTCAATCCGACTTCGACCGTCAGCTTTATCGGATTACGCTGGTGGGTGAGCCTCTTGTCGGCGTTGACGGCAGGCCCTCCAAGTCGATCGAAGGCCTGCCGGTTCGATCGGCGGCGGAGGAGTTACGGATGATGGCAGCGGAGTAGCTGCTGGGGCGACATTCCATGGAGCAGCTACCAGGATTACCCGAGGCGGCCTTCGCCAAGGCGGATTCGTCGTCCGACGCAGAGTTCTATGCTTTCCCACGCTTTGTCACACACATCGATGATGCGGCGATCGCCGCAGTAACACAGGCGTATCGCGAGAGTATGCCACCTGGCGGAGCAATTCTGGATCTTATGAGCAGTTGGGTAAGCCATCTGCCGGAGGAGATTGCCTACGCCTCCGTTGTTGGCCACGGCATGAACGGCGAGGAACTGGCGGCAAACCCACGGCTTTCACGGTGGTTCGTTCAGGATCTGAATATCGAGCCGACACTTCCGCTCGAGGACAACGCATTCGAGGGCACTGGCCTGTGTGTGTCGGTGCAGTACCTGCAGCGACCAGTCGAGGTGTTCAGGGAGGTTCGGCGCGTGCTGCGACCGGGTGCACCGTTCGTGGTGTCGTTCTCCAACCGATGCTTTCCCACCAAGGCGGTGGCGATCTGGCAGTCGCTTGGTGGGCCGGACCAGCAGCGACTGGTCAGTGCCTATATGCGCGCTGCCGGGTTCACCCGCGTCACCGGCAAAGCCGTAACGCCCCGGCACAGCGACCCCCTGTGGGTCGTGATCGGCGCCGACTGATTGGTCCGCTTCGCCGTGTCAGCGAGAGCTGTTGGTGATTGGTGGGGTCGGTGGACCCCGTCATGCCGATGCGGGTGGCAATCCACGTCTTTGGTTGTACCAGCAAAGACGGGGATGGCGTGGCCAAGCCATAGCATGACGAAAGTGGCCGGGCCAACGCAGTTTCGTTGCCGTCTATTGGCAGAGGCCGTGTGCACAGATCCATCTGCCGCTCGATTGTGGCCAGTATGTTATGCGGGTTGATTTACCAGCAATCGCCGATACGCGCCGCGCGCCGGATCGCGATATCAGCGTTGGCACGGAGCCAGATTGCTGGTGTCGGCTTCTGCAACGGTTTTACCGTTCAATTCGCGTTGTCACGTTCGAGACCCGCGCCCTTCATGGTGACGAAGTCCTCGGTCCACAGACGGCCGATCGCTGTGCGGCATTCCTCGAAGCGGGCGCCCAGTCCCGGCGGCACACCGAAGACCTTGAATTTGTCGTCGCGCCAGCCAATTCCGGCGCCGAAGACGAGCTTGCCACCGCTCAATAGGTCGAGCGCAGCCAATTGCTCGGCAATGTCGAGCGGCTTGTGCAGCAGCACCAGCCCACAGATGATGCGCAGACGCGGCGTGATCGCGGCGCAATAACCGAGCAACGGAACCTGCTGCACGGAGTCGAATAAGTGCGCGCCGTAGTGCGAACGCTTTACGATTCCATCGAAGCCAAGACGATCGGCGCATCGCACCGGTTCGATATCGTCGTGCAGACGTTGAGCCATGTCGCCAGGCGGAGGTTGGCCGCGGACGATCGCACTGAGCGTCACCGCCGAATCTCGACTACGTCCTGGGCGAACACCATTTCTTCCGTCCCGACTATCGCGGGATCGTCCGCCGATGACAGATAGCGGGCAAACAGCCACACGCCATCCTTCGGATTGGCGACGATCTCAGCCTCCGCGCCCGTATTCAGTATCACGCGAGTCCCTACGGCGAGATCGCGGATGTTGATCGGATCGCTCATTCCGCTGCGCGGGCCTCGTGCGCCTCCTGGTGGCGCCACGTCATCAGCTCATCCCAACTATCGGCCTCCATGAACTGAGCCCAGCGGCGATAAAGGTTGCGCATCGGTTCCTCGCTTGCCTGCGCCTTGGT
>JASHQG010000695.1 GCA_030037665.1 Acetobacteraceae bacterium | reverse complement strand
GCGCGCCCTGGCTGACCGCATTCGCGCCGGAGGAGAAGCGCCGCATCCTCCGCCAGCTGACTGAAGCTGAGGGGTTTGAGGCCTTCTGCCAGAAGCGCTACGCCACCACGAAGCGCTTCGGACTCGATGGCGGTGAAGTCACCATTCCGGCGCTGCACACGATCATCGAGACCGTGGCGCAGTCTGGCGTGCAGGAGGTTGCCATCGGCATGCCGCATCGCGGCCGGCTGAACACGCTGGTGAATATCGTCAAGAAGCCTTTCGTGCAGGTGTTCTCGGAATTCGCCGGCGAGAGCTCGAAGCCCGACGAAGTGCAGGGATCGGGGGAAGTAAAATACCATCTGGGCACCTCGGCCGATCTCGAGATCGCGGGCCACAGGCTGCATCTCTCACTGCAGCCCAATCCGTCGCATTTGGAGGCGGTGAACCCGGTCGTCATCGGTAAGGTGCGCGCGCGGCAGGACACCGCAGGAGACACGCAGCGACGCAGCTCGGTCATGGCGATCCTGATGCACGGCGACGCAGCGTTCGCCGGCCAGGGCCTTGTGTACGAAACGCTGGCAATGAGCCAGCTCATCGGCTACCGCACCGGTGGCACGGTGCATGTCGTCGTGAACAACCAGATTGGTTTCACCACCTTGCCGGCGCACGCCTATTCGGGCCTCTATTGTACCGACGTGGCAAAATCAATTCAGGCGCCGATACTCCACGTCAACGGCGATGATCCCGAAGCGGTGATATTCTGCGCGCGGATGGCGGCGGAGTTCCGCATGCGCTTCGCCACCGACATCGTGCTGGACGTCGTCTGTTATCGCCGTCACGGTCATAACGAAACCGACGAGCCAGCGTTCACCCAGCCCATCATGTATCGCGCCATCGGCGCGCTGAAGACCACCCGCACGCTGTATGCCGAACGGCTGGCCGGCGAAGGCGTGATCTCATCCGAGAGCGCCCAGGCGATGTGGGACGAATTCGCCCGGGCAATGGAGCAAGCCAATCAGGCGGCGCAATCCTACAAGCCGAACAAGGCCGACTGGCTGGAGGGACATTGGGCCGGGTTTCATCCCTCCGATCCGGAAGTCGAGCGCCAGGAAGAAGCGACCGCTGTCCCCGAGGCGACGTTGCGTCAGATCGGCATGGCGCTGTCACGCGTTCCCGCCGGCTTTGAAGTGCACCCTCGCATCGCACGGCAGTTGGAAGCGAAGCAGGTGACGATGGATTCCGGCACCGGTATCGACTGGGCCACGGCCGAGGCCCTGGCGCTCGGTTCGTTGCTGCTGGAAGGCAGCCGCGTGCGGCTGTCCGGCGAGGATTCCCAGCGCGGCACCTTCAGCCAGCGTCATGCGGTGTTGATCGACCAGACCAACCAGCACGAATACATCCCGCTGAACAACATCGCGCCGGATCAGGAGAAGATCGAAATTTACAATTCGCTCCTGTCCGAGGCCGGTGTGCTCGGATTCGAATACGGATATTCTCTGGCCGAGCCACACTCGCTCGTTCTGTGGGAGGCGCAGTTCGGCGACTTCGCCAATGGCGCGCAGGTGATCCTCGACCAGTTCATCGCCAGCGGCGAGAGCAAGTGGCTGCGCATGTCAGGTGTGACGTTGCTGCTGCCGCACGGCTATGAAGGGCAGGGGCCGGAGCACTCCTCGGCGCGTATCGAGCGCTATCTGGAGCTCTGTGCCGAGCGCAATATGTGGGTGTGCAACCTCACGACACCGGCGAACTATTTCCATGCGCTGCGGCGGCAGTTGCGGCGCAATTTCCGCAAGCCGCTGATCGTGTTCACGCCGAAATCGCTGCTGCGGCACAAGCTGGCGGTCTCCGATTTGGCGGCGATGAGCGAAGGCAGCGGGTTCCGCTTCGTCATTCCGGAGATCGACGCAATCGCCGCGGCTGAGGAGGTGCGGCGCGTCGTCGTGTGCAGCGGCAAAGTCTATTATGACCTCCTGACCGAACGGCGGCAGAACCAGATCAATGACGTCGCGATCCTGCGCCTGGAGCAATTTTACCCATTTCCGGAGTATACCCTCGGCCGCGCACTGGCCCCGTATCAGCGCGCGGACGTGGTGTGGTGCCAGGAGGAGCCGGAGAATATGGGCGCGTGGAATTTCGTCGATCGGAGAATAGAGAAGGTGCTGAGCCGGCTGGACAGCAAAGTGCGACGTCCGATCTATGTGGGACGTGATGCGGCTGCAAGCCCGGCGAGTGGTTCCGCGCGCGTGCATGGTCGTGAACAAGCCACTTTGGTCGCCGCGGCATTGGGGATTGGGTAGGGCATGCGTCGTGCCGGCCGCCTGTGGCGTGTTCGGGCGATCGGACACGGTGTGGATGGCCGGGAGAAGTCCGGCCATGACCCGCACCACATGCTTGCAGCTGATTTTTAGGAGACCTTCGGAATGGCGACCGAGATCAAGGTGCCCACGCTGGGTGAGAGCGTCACCACCGCCACCGTCGGGCATTGGATGAAGCACGAAGGCGACGTGGTTGCGGCCGATGAATTGCTCGTCGAGTTGGAGACCGACAAGGTCACAGTGGAAGTGACTGCGCCGTCTGCTGGCGTACTGACGTCGATCGCCGTCGAGGAGGGATCGGAAGTTGCGGTCGGCGGTTTGCTCGCCACGCTCGACGCGGACGCCGGCGCCACGGCCGCCAAATTCGTCGCGCCATCCGGGCCACGTTCCGTGGCATCGGCGCCCCCGCCCCGCGCGCCCGCACCGCCGCCGCGTGAGACCGCGCCGGCCCCTCAGCGCGCGGCC
>JASHQG010000694.1 GCA_030037665.1 Acetobacteraceae bacterium | reverse complement strand
CGAGCAGGCGGCGCGTACCACACCGGAGGTACTGGGGCAGGTGGTCGCCTTCTTCCACAAGCACCTCAAGTAGGCAGTTCCGTCTCCCCGCGCGGGAGGGGCCGGGGACGGGGTCGGTCATCATCCGGCCCTGCCCTACCCTGCTCCGGCGGCGTCGAGATTGCGCGTCGACAACGCGTGGCCGATGCTGCAGCGGCGCCCATGAAGGATTGTATCAGTGAACGACCTCACCGAACTGGCTGGCCTGCGCCACTATCCGCTTGCCCGTCGTGGCCTCATGATGGGCGGTCTGATGACAGGCTTCACGCTCGCCACCGAGCGGGTGGATGCCCAGGTCATCCATACCGACACGGCCGGCCTTGATGCAGGTGAGACGCAGATCCCCGTCAGCGACGGCCACCTGCCGGCATATTTCGCGCGGCCCGCCACGGGTAGCAATTTTCCGGTCATCCTGGTGAACGAGGAAATCTTCGGCGTCCACGAGCACATCAAGGACATTTGCCGTCGTCTCGCGAAGGTCGGGTATCTCGCTGTCGCCACGGAGTACTACGCGCGCATCGCCGATCTTTCGAAGATGACCGACATCCCGACGATCTTCAAAGAGGTGATCTCGAAGAAACCCGATGCCGAATACATGACCGACGCCGATTCGACGGCGGCGTGGGCGCAGTCCAACAAAGGGGACACGACACGGCTGGGTGTCACCGGCTTCTGCCGCGGTGGCCGGCAAACCTGGCTCTATGCGGCGCATAACCCGCATCTGCGCGCCGCGGTCGCGTGGTATGGCCCGATCAAAGGTCCGACCAGCGCCATCCAGCCGCACACGGTGATGGATATCGCGGGCACCATCCACTGTCCGTTGCTCGGACTTTACGGCGGCAAGGACACGAGCATCGCGGTCGACGATGTGAACGCTGCTGCCGCGAAGGCCAAGGCTGCAGGCAAGACGGTGGAGATTGTCATCTATCCGGATGCGCCGCACGGCTTCAACGCGGACTATCGGCCGAGCTATCGCGCGGCGGACGCCAAAGACGGCTGGACGCGCATGCTCGCGTGGTTCAAGCAGTACGGTGTGGCATAGGCGTCGTCACGAGAGAGGACAGCGCCGCAGCGGTTCGGGGCAGGTGGTCGTGTCGTCGCTCCGGCCTTCGTCGTGACGCGGGGCGCAGTGTGTCCCGCGTCGTCACCGACCCCTGAACGGGCCAGGTTGTACTGCCACAGCGTTTTCGTTCATGCATCTCGGCTCCACCCATGCCCGTGCGCCGGCCCTGGACAGCGCGCCTGAACAGCCTGTTGCAGCGCCTCAGCAGGGCATTCGGTCGGAACGGTGCAAAAGCTGCGACGACCCTTATGATCGGACGATTATCGCAACAGGCCAGCTCATGCAGAACACCACCGATCCAGACGCCGATGCCCGCAACACGCTGCGGCTGACTGGACCTGATCCGCGCAACTGGGTGCCGGATCGTCCGGGCATCGACCATAACGTGGCGATCATCGGTGGCGGCCAGACCGGCAGCACGCTGGCCTTTGCGCTACGCCGGGCCGGGATTGGCAGAGTGACGGTGGTGGACGCCGCGCCGGACGAGCCACGGGCCGGTATCTGGCTGACCGCGGCGCGCATGCACCTCTTGCGCACGCCGAAGAACCTGCCGGGTCCTGAGCTCGGCCTCCCGGCACTGGGTTTTCAGGCGTGGTACGAAGCGCGACATGGCGAGGCGGCGTACGCCGCGCTCGAACGCATCCCGCGCACCGACTGGGCAGACTATCTGAGCTGGTACCGACGGCTTCTGGATATCCGCGTACGTTATGCCACGCGCGTGGTGCGGATCGAACCGGCCGAGGGCTGTTTTCGGCTGCATCTCGAGACGGGAGGCGAACCGCGCATCGAGACGGCGCGCAAGGTGGTGCTGGCGACCGGATTCACCGGTAATGGCGGCCCCACCATTCCGCCGGTACTGCGCGATAACCTGCCGCCGTCGCTCTACGCGCACACCGACGGCGCGATCGCCTTCGAGGCGTTGCGCGGCAAGGTCGTCGGCGTGTTGGGCGCGGCCGCATCGGCCTTCGACGCGGCGGGTGTCGCGCTCGAACATGGGGCCGATTCCGTACACCTGTTTGCACGGCGCCCGACGATCGCATCGGTGCCGATCACGCGCTCGCGGGGCTACCCGGGCGCTTACGACAACTATCACCTGTTGCCCGACAGAGTACGCTGGCATCAGGCGATCCGGTTTCGTCGCGCCGGCTCCACGCCGACGACCGACGCGATCGAGCGGGTCGTGGCGTTTCCCAATTTCCATCTGCATCTCGCATCGGCGTGGACCGAGGCACGGGCGGAGAACGGCCACGTCATCGTGCGTGCCGGTGAGCGGTCGTTCCGCTTCGATTTTGTCATAGCTGGTACGGGATATTTCGTCGATCTGCCGGCACGGGCGGAGCTGGCCGACATTGCCCCACAGGTACTGCTCTGGCGTGACCGCTTCGTTCCCCCGCCGGACGAGGCGGATGCGTTTTACGGTGCACATCCTTATCTGGGTGCGGCGCATGAGTACCTGGAAAAGCAGCCGGGCAGCGCACCCTGGCTGCGCGACATACACGTGCTGAACCCGGCCGGTTTCGTCAGCTTCGGCCTGCCGAGCGGCGACGTGCCCAGCATCCGTCGCGACACACCTCAGGTCGTTGCGCGCATCAGCAGCGACCTTTTCCTCACCGACATCGCGTTGCACGAGAAGCGAATGGTTGAAGACGTGGCACCGGATTTTGCCGCTGCCGCCTATTTATCGGCGCTATGGCGCGGCTAACCCCGGCTTGTCGTTGCGAGCAGAGTCGCGATGAAGCAAGCCCATCCGCGGGATGGCTTCGTTGCTTCCCAACGGCAATGAGAGGCCGGCGCACGCCGGTGCGATGACAGCGGGCGGGCAGCGCCTTACAGTTTGAGCGTCACCGCTACCGCAGGAGCCGCCAGCATGAAAATCACCCGGGTTGAGCCGCTGCTGCTCGATCGCTTCCTCTATGTCCGGGTCAGCACAGATGCCGGCATAACCGGCCTGGGCGAGTCCGGAACCTGGGGTCAGCTGGAAGCCTCCGCGGCATCGATCGCGAAATATGGCGAATACCTGCTCGGCAAGGATCCATTTCCCATCGAGCATCACTGGAACGTCATGCTGCGGGCCAACCATTTCACCGGTGGTGCGATCACAGGTGCAGTCTCTGCGCTGGACATCGCGCTCTGGGACATCAAAGGCAAAGCATTCGGCGTGCCGGTCTACGAATTGCTCGGCGGGCGCATGCGGCACAAGGCGCGGCTCTACGGCCACGTGAAGGGGCGCACGATCGAAACGTTGCTGGAGGAAGCCGTACGCTTGAAAGAGGCCGGTTTCACTGCGCTGGGCCACCTCAATCCCTTGCTCGACGAAGACGAGAAGACGCCTTACTACAAGCCGCACGCAGCGAAGATCGAAGAAGCGGTCGACAATGTTCGCCGGTTGCGCGAGGCGGTGGGGCCGAAGGTCGATCTTTGCATCGAAATCCATCGCCGGCTGACGCCGCCGGAAGCGATCGCACTCGGCCGCGGCATCGAGAAGTACACGCCGATGTTCTTCGAAGACCCACTGCGTCCGAACAGCTTCGACGCGATGGCCGAGGTTGCGCGCCACGTTCACATTCCGATCGCGACCGGTGAGCGGTTCACCAGCATGTATCAGTTCCAGACTCTGCTGACGCGCAGCGCGGTCCAGTACCTGCGACCCGATGTATGCCTCTGCGGCGGCATCACCGGCGCGAAGAAGATCGCCGCCATCGCTGAGGCACACGACGCGTGGATCGTGCCACACAACCCGCTGTCGCCGGTCTCTACGGCTGCGTGTCTGCAGATTGCAGCCTGCATTCCGAACTTCGCGATCCAGGAATATCCGTCACGCACGCCGGAGCTGGACGGCAGCACCGACCTCCTGGGCGCCGGACTGGCAACGGGACTGGAGGAGCAACAGGGCGGGTTCATCGCGATTCCGGGCGGGGCGGGGATCGGCGTGGAACTGGTGGCTGATGTGGAGCGGAAATTCCCGTACCGCGCGCGTCCGATCCGGATGCGTCCGCACGAGGATGGGTCGGTGGTGGATATGTAGGCCGTCCGTCAGGCCTCGGTGCTCACAGGACATCGGGCCTCAGGCGTTGGCTGGGCACCGAGGTTTTGACTGGTTGCGCCAGTGACACCGCGCCGTCGTCGCCGCATCCGCCCGGCGCGTTCGGCCGCAGGGTCGGGTCTCTATCCTGCCTTCTGCGCCAGTGCAGGCGCGCCCGATCTTTCATCGGTCAGCGGGACGAAGAAATCGTCGCCCACGATCCTGGCTATCTGCTTGAACCCCTTGGTCCGCAGATACCGCCTGAGCTCGTTGCTGCCCAGTTCAAATCCAAGTCGTTTCCCGAGAAGCGGCAGCCACTTGAATCCGAGGTCATTTTCAACCCCGATCAGACGCACTTTGACCCGTTCGAAATCGATGCCTCGTAATACGTTCATCTCGTATCCCTCAACGTCGATAGACAGGTAGTCAATTTCACCGATTGCGTGTTCGCGCAGGATGTCTCTTAAGGGCTTCTGGGTAACGGTCTTCCTTGTGTGTCCGCTGCTGACCTTGTTGAAGCCGTCCACGCCCGACAACCCAAATTGTTCAGTTGCTTCGATAAAAGTCACGTCTTTGTCTTCTGATCCCACAGCACAATCAAGGCATGGTGTTTTTCTTAAGCCTGGCCATTGCTGATTCAGCCATTCCTGTGGCTCCACAGCCAAGCCGGTCCATCCATTCAGTTCAAGAAGATAAGTGTTACTGTTTAATGTCGGATGATTTGCACCGACATCTACGAAGATCCCGTCAGCCTTACTCTTATATATGCGCCTAAGAACATATGCATCTTGACCATATTCGCTATAAGACTGTTTCCCTTTGGAGGACGTTGATGCGTCTCCTCC
>JASHQG010000693.1 GCA_030037665.1 Acetobacteraceae bacterium | reverse complement strand
GGTGCCGGGGTTCATGACGCCACGATCATTCGCCGCCCCGCGGCACGCTGGTCAAGCGCCGCACGCCGCGTCAGGCTGGTGAGGTCGCTTTCGGGAGGAGATGCCATGTCGGAGATCACGCTTGTTCAGGCGCAGACGATCATCAACGCCGGCCTCGCAACGGCGAGGGAGAAGAAATTTCAGCCACTGGCGATCGTGGTGCTGGACGCGCGTGGCGTGCTGAAGGCGTATGCCGCCGAGGACGGTACCAGCCTGCGCCGGGCGGAGATCGCCACCGGCAAGGCGCACGGCGCGCTGGCGTTCGGGGTCGGCTCGCGGACGCTCGGGAAGCGGGCGGAGGATCGGCCGCATTTCATCGCCGCAGTGACACACGCCGTGGGCGGGATGCTGGTGCCGGTGCCGGGCGGGGTACTGGTGCGGGGCGACGAGGGGTCGATCATCGCGGCGGTGGGGGTCTCCGGCGATACATCCGACAACGACGAGGCGGCAGCGCTGGCCGGGATCGCTGCGGCGGGATTGAAGGCGGATCCGACATAGAAAATCCCGCACGCGCGAGGCGGGGGTGCGCTTTGTCGGTCCCGCTATCCCCTGCCTGCTGTGGCGTTTCCAACGAGTGACGGTATCCAACCCGGACGCGTCGAAAGCAGCGTCGTTGCGGTCGTGTGAACCGATGTGGGCGACCCGCGGCGGGCCATCCACACGCGCCTGATCGACGAGTGAGCGCACTGGCGCTACGCTACTCTGAACCTCCGACGGGAGAATGCGCCAATGATCACGAAGTTCGACAGTTCCTACGCCGGCCATATCGACATGGACGACCTCGGCTACGGCGGCATGCCGGTGAACGACCGGCGCTATCCGAACGAGCTTCTCGCCACCGCGCTCCACAAAGCGGAAGAGATGGCGAGGCTGATGGATCGCATGGGCTACAACGCATTCTGGATGGCCGAGCACCATTTCCAGCCGGAAGGCTTCGAGTGCATCCCCAATGTGCTGCTGATGGCGCTGCACCTGACCCACCTCACCAAGAATCTGAAGATCGGCTGCGGCTTCAACATTACGCCGATGTGGCATCCTCTGCGTCTGGCCGAAGACTATGCGATGGCAGACATCCTGTCGGGTGGACGCGTCATCTTCGGCGTCGGGCGGGGCTATCACACCCGCGAAGTCGAAACCTTCGGCGCGCCGCTCCTCGACCAGGCGGCGAACCGCGATCTGTTCGAGGAACAGGTCGATCTGATCTTCCAATCGTTCAACGAGGAATCGTTCAGCCATCGCGGCAAGTACTACACGATACCGCCGGAGGTGCCGTACCGCGGCTACACGCTGAAGGAGCTTACGCTGGTGCCGCGTCCGGCACGGCTGCCGGTGGAATGCTGGCAACCGATCCAGGGCGGCACGCAGCGCGGGTTCGACTTCATGGCGAAGCACGGGATCTGCGGCGTCATCGGCGGTGGCTCAGCAGAAGGTGGGGCGGTCGACCGCCACATGCTGGCGTTCCGCGACGCTTATCTGCGCGCGGGAAAGCCGATCGAGGTCGGCGAGAGGCTGTCGCTCGGATATCAGTTCTTCATCGCGAAGAGCCGCGAAGAGGGAATGCGTGAGGCGGCGAAGTACTACGAAGAGAATCTGAAGATGTTCGGCGAGCTGCGGCTGGTGCGTGCGCTGAGCGATGAACAGATCGCCGCGATGCGGACAAGGGCGCCGACGATTAAGCTGCCGACGATCGAGGACGCGGTGAAGGCGGGCGGGTTTTTGACTGGGACGCCGGACGACATCATCGCGCAACTGAAAGCGGTCGAGAAGCGGTACCCAAGGCTGGAGCGGGTATCGTGCAGCATGGCGATCGGCGTGCCGCTGAATGTCGCACTGGAGCAATTGCAGCAGTTTGCTGAGGAAGTCATGCCGGCGTTCAAGGAGCCGAAGGGCTTCGCAAACTAAAAGCAAACCTCTCCCGTCGAATGGGGCGCGGACCTGGGTCAGGCGCTCGCTTGCCCCATGCTCCGGCATTCCGCTGGTGCGGAACCCTGCACCGATCCTGCGAGCGGCACACCGGGCGTGGGTCGGTCGAACCGTTGTCCGCCACGCCGCTCGCGATGAAGGGGCGCCTCCTCTGGCGGCGTGCGCGGCTGAGCGTTGCGTTCAACACCGTTCAGCGATTGTGAATGACGCCGCCCATTCCCTGCGCCCGTGGCATCACGATGACCCCAGGCCGGGCTACGCACCGGCCATGAGCAATATCACCGCACCGCCGGCCAGGAGCGCGAGGGGATGAATGCGGCCGAACGCAAACGCGACCGTCGCGGCGATGGTGATCGCGTAGGCCGGCCAGTCATGCTCGGTGCCGCGCATGAGGCCGAGGCCACTCGCGAAGGTCAGGCCAATCGCGACCGGCGCGAGGCCCCGTTCAAGCAGCGCACGCCAATCGGTGTGAGCAGCGCGGTGCCAGAAGCGGGAGGCGACATAGGCCAGCACACTGGAGGGGCCAAACATCGCCAGAAAGGCGACCAATGCGCCGGGCAGGCCGGCGACGCTCTGGCCGATCAGCACGACGATCAGCGATCCCGGGCCAGGTGCGGCTCGGGAGATGGCGAAGAAACTGAGAAACTCGTGCGCGGTGAGCCAGTGGTGCCCCTCCACCACGGCGCGCTGCATGTCCGGCAGTACGCCGGCGCCGCCTCCGAACGCGAGCAGCGACAACCCGCCGAACAACAGAGTGAGCTGGAGCAGGGCAGAGAGCATCAGCGGCGCTCCAACCAGGCGATCAGCAGGCTGATCGGCAACATGACGGCGAGAACGTGCAGCAGCGGAATGCCCACCACGCCGATCGCCAGCGCGATGATCGCGGTGACCGCTAAGGGCAGGATGCGGCGGATATGGAGGCGCCCGAGCTCGATCCCGGTGCCGAGGTTCAGGCCGATCGCGGCGGCGCCCATGCCGTTGAGCGCGGTCGAGAAGAGCGCGCTGCCGGGCATGCCGCGCGTCTGCAGAAAGATCGCACCGAGCGCCAGAACGATGGCGATCGGCAGTGCGTTGAGAGCGATCACGGCGGTCACCGCGCCCGGGATGCCGCGAAGCTGCGCGCCGATGAAGACGGTGAGATTCACGTTGGTTGCGCCCGGCACCAGCTGCGAGAGGGCATAACCGGAGAGGAATTGTTCATCGTCGAGCCACCCGCGCCGCTGCACCACCTCGCGGCGGATCCACGCGGTGAGGCCACCGCCGAAACTCATCAGACCAATCCCGGTGAACGCCAGAAAGAGCGAAATGAGGGTCGGGCGGGACGTCGGTGTATTCGCCATGCCGGCAGTGAACCCGGTCCCGTGAGGGTTGGACAGCCGCGGGCAGGCATGCGGCAACGGCGTGGATGGCCGGCACGACACCGGCCATGACGAATGCGCTACTCGGCGGCCACGCGGAGCGGTGACGTCTCGATATAGCCCTCGGCCAATTGCCGCCCTTTCTCGCGCATCAGCTTCCGGTCGAGCTCTGGCGTTTTCGCCGCAGGCACGTGCACGACGGTGTCGTTGCAATAGGTCGGAATCGACCGGCCACCGTCGCGGAACAACGCGTCGGGATCGCGACCTGCCTTCACGGCGCGGATACCGCGGCGGATCTGATTGCGGAACAGAGTGATGCCGCGGTCCGTGGTGCCAAGGTGTTCCAGACCATGCACCGCGACCGGGCGCTGCGATACCTGAGCTTCGAAATCCTGCGGCCGGCGCTGGCTTTCCTCGTAGCTGGGGGCGGCGAGCTGGCCCGGTAGCACGCTCGCGCGATCAGCCCACCAGTCCGGCGTGACGACACCCTCGGTCTCACTGACGTGGCGCAGCTCAATCAACAACGTGTTGGTGTTATCGATCGGCACGATCCAGCGGCTCATCATCGGACCGCTGAACGGGTGCGGCACCTGACCTGTTTCCCAAATCGGCGCAACCTGCTGGAGGTTGGGCAAGACGTTCTCCACCATGCGCGCCCAGAGATTGTCGCCGACACGGCGCGTGGCGATGTAGATGATGCCGATGGGAGTTTCAGCGAAGTCGAGTTCCGGCAGCACGCCGAATTCAGCCGTGAACACCGCGCCACTGACGATCGTGTGGAGGAATGCGGTGTGCACCGCATCCATCGTGTTCTCGAGAATCTGCAGCCAGTTGCAGGGATAATAATATTTCTGCCCAGGAATGACGCGATAGCCTGGCCGCGTCAGGCTGTCGTAATTGGGGAAGGCGGGCATCTGCTCCGGCGGGCCCATGTAGACAAACACGAGGCCATGCGCCTCATGCACTGGATAGGCGCCGTGGAACAGGCGACGCTTAAGCGTGCTGGTGGCCGGCTCGCCC
>JASHQG010000692.1 GCA_030037665.1 Acetobacteraceae bacterium | reverse complement strand
GAGAGGTTGGGGTCGGTCAGCGCCTCAAACCGGCGGCGGTCCATGGCGTCGGCGGCGTTGGCCACCAGCTCGCGGAGGAAAATCTCGCGCTCGGAATAGAGCGAATGGACCACGAGATCGAGCAACCGGCCGACCTCGGCCCCGAATGCGTGGTGTTCTGCGACAGCGTCACTCATGCGGTACCCTCCTTGCGCCGCGCGATATGCATCGAGCGGCCGGCGGTTTCAATGCGTCGGCGGAGCGAAGCGGAGGTCGGCAGTGACGCGGACCTCCGGTGGATGTCCGCGTCGGGGTCGGGCCAAGTACGTGCCGCGCCTCGGCCCATCAACCGCCGGTTGTCGCCCGCGCCGTGGCCGCAGGCCTGACACCGGGCGGCCGGGTCGACGGGCGGCAGTATCGCGGCCGGTTCCTGCTTTATCGTACCGTCCGAAAGAACGTCCGCACGTCGTCCGCCAACAGCGCCGGCTGTTCCCAGGCGGCAAAATGCCCCCCACGCGGCATGACCGTCCATTGCCGCACATTGAAAAACCGCTCGGCCAATACGCGCGGCGGGCAGGGGATCTCCGCCGGGAACTGCGCAAACGCGAACGGTGGCCCAATACGCGACCCCGCGGGGAAGCGCAGCGGATCGCGCCGTGTTTCCTTGTAGAGACGCATCGAGGAACCGATCGTGCCGGTGAACCAGTAAATCGAGATGTTGGTCAGCACCTCATCCATCGGGATGGCCCTGTCCGGCTCGCCATGGCAATCGCTCCAGGTGCGGATCTTTTCTAGTATCCACGCCGCCAGCCCGACGGGCGAATCGTTCAGCGCGTAGGCCAGGGTCTGCGGCTTCGTGCCGTGTTGGTGCCCATAGGCGCCTTCCGTTTCGTACCAGGTCGCGCGCGCACGGAAATAGGCTTTTTCTTCCGCCGATGCGTCAGCGGCTGGCGGCGGGAAGCCGCCGGAGAGAAAGTTCAAATGAAAGCCGCTGACCAGATCCGGATTCTGCATGGCAAGGCAGGTGGACACGGTCGCGCCCCAGTCGCCGCCCTGCAGTCCAAAGCGCGAATAGCCGAGGCCCCGCATCAGCGTCACCCACAACCGGGCGATGGCCCGCGGCGACATGCCTGGCGCGGTGGGCGCATCGGAAAATCCGTAGCCGGGCAGTGACGGCACCACCACGTCAAAGGCGTCGTCCGGGCTGCCGCCATGCTGGGCGGGGTCGGTCAGCAGCGGCAGAATCCCGCACATCTCGACAAACGACCCGGGCCAGCCATGCGTGATGATCAGCGGATGTGGGTTCGGCCCGTTGCCCCGGACATGCACGAAATGGATGTTCAGTCCGTCGATCTCGGTGCGGAACTGCGGCAGAGCGTTCAGCGCGGCTTCGCACGCGCGCCAGTCGTACCCGGTGGCCCAGCGGTCGACGAAGCGGCGTAAGGTCTCGGCGCGCGTGCCCCATTCCCAGGCGTCGTCGTTGATCTCACCCGACCAGCGTGCGCGCAACAGGCGTTCGCGCAGGTCAGCGATGGCCGCGTCCGGGATGTTAATCGTGAACGATTCCATGTGTCCCTTCCCGTTGCGGGAGAGGGATAGGGTGAGGGCCGAGACGCCCCGCCGTACCCGCCCCCTACCCCTCCCGCGATGCGGGAAGGCACGTTGGGTCAGTCGGGAATTCTTACCGGAAGCGACGCGATGCCGTGGATGAAGTTGGAATAAATGCGCCCCGGTTCAGCCATCACCTCGATCACCGGGAAACGCTTCATGATCTCTTCCCACAGGATCGTGAGCTGCAGCTCGGCCAACCGGTTTCCGACACAGCGGTGCACGCCGAAGCCGAATGAAAGATGATGCCGCGACCGCGGCCGGTCGATGATGAACTCGTTCGGCCGCTCGATCGCGTCCTCATCCCGATTGCCCGAGATGTACCACATCACCACCTTGTCGCCCTTGCGAATCTGCCGGCCCGCCAGCTCGGCATCTGCCAGCGCCGTGCGCCGCATGTGCACGACCGGCGTCTGCCAGCGGATGATCTCCGACACCATGCCGGGAATGAGACCCGGGTCGTCGCGCAGCTTCTGATATTCGACCGGATGCTTGCCCAGCGCCCACAAACCGCCGCTCATGGAATTACGCGTGGTGTCGTTGCCCCCGACGATCAGGAGCACGAGGTTGCCGAGGAACTCCGCCGGATCGTCCACGAGGTCCTTTGTCGCCCCGCCATGGGCGAGCATCGAAATCAGATCGAACCCGCCGGACTTCGCTTGCCGCTCATGAAACATACGAGAGAACACGGAGAGCGGCTCCATCAGCAGCTCAAGCCGCTTCTCTTCAGAATCGACAATGCCGCCGGCATTCACGTCAGCCACGGCGATGTCGGACCAGGCGGTGAGCCGGCGCCGCTCCTCCAGCGGAAAATCAAACAACGTTGCGAGCATCAGCGTCGTGAGCTCGATGGAAACACACGGCACCCAGTCGAACACCTCGTTGCGCGGCAGGCCATCCAGCACGCGCGCCGTGCGCTCGCGTATGAGCCCGGACATGTTCTGTAAATTGGCCGGCGCGACGATCGGGCTGACGACCTTGCGCTGATCGTCATGCCGCGGCGGATCCATCGAAATGAAGCTGGAGCGACGGAATTCCATCGGCCGGTCAGTGATGGTGATGCCGCCGAGCTTCGCCTCAGACGAATAGATCTGGGGTGCGGTCTCCACCTGCATGATGTCCTTGAACCTGGTCACCGACCAGTAGGAGCCGTACATGCCGTCGCGCGTGTAATGCACCGGATCCTCCCGGCGCAGGCGCTCGAAGTACGGCTGCCAGATGTCATCCTGGTAGAGCTTGGGGTTGCTGACGTCGATCGCGTCGAGCGGCAGGCTGTACGCATCTGCGACAGGATCGACATGGACCGGGGCGTTCATGGCAGATTTTCCTGGTGCATTGTTGCGCTTAGCCTAACCGGACGCGGGGGGCGACACAAACGCGAAATCCCATCAAGGAAAAGCGATCAGAACATCCGCTGCGATGCCAGTCGCGCACCTTCCGCCAGTGCGGCCAGCTTCGCCCAGACCACGTCGGAAGCAACCCGCCCCAGCCCCGCCGCCGTGTCGAAACCGCAATCCGTGCCGGCCAGCACGCGCTTCGGATCGCCCAGCACGTGCGCGACGCGCTGGATGCGGTCGGCCACCACCTCAGGGTGTTCCACAAAATTGGTCAGCGTGTCGATCACCCCGGCGATCAGGCACTGGTCGTCGGCCAAGGGGAACTTCTCGAAGCAGCGGAACTCGTGCGCGTGGCGTGGATTGGCAAAGGGCAGGACGAAGGCACTGACCTTGGTGCGCTGGATGATCGGCAGCACCTCTTCGAGCGGCACGTCGCTGTCGTGCGGCGACTCCGAATTGCCCCAGCAAACATGCATGCGCACCCGCTCGCGGGGAATGTTGACCAGTGCGTCGTTCAGTGCTGCGACGACGTTCTCGACGAACGCCAGAAATTCGCTCAGGGGCTTGTCGCCAAAATAGAGATGTCATTCCAGCGCCAAATCGGGGCAGTCGAGCTGTAGCACGAAGCCGTGCCCGACGATCGTCTCATATTCCACCTGCAACGCCTTGCCGAGCGCCGCCAGATAGGCCCGCTCGGTATCGTAATGCCGGTTCTGGATCGTCGTCGCGACGATCCCGGGCGACGGAGCGGTCAGGAAATGATCCGCGAACCCGTCGCCTGTTTCGTTGAGCGCTGCACGGAAATCGTCGCATTCATGCTCGACCGCGTCGCGCCGCACGTAGGACACCTCGCCGGTGGCCGTCGGCAGCGCGGCGTCATTGATTGCCGCGGGAAACACCTCCTGCATCCGGCGGCGGAGATCCTTGAAGACAGGATAGCGCTCCACATCCGTCCGCGGCGGGCGTTGCCAGTGTCCGCCCAGCCCGCTCAGCCGGTCGCGTATATATAAGTGAAACGAATCCCGCCCCTGCTCGCCATTGTTGGCGACGTCGAGACCGGCCGCACGCTGCCTCTGCAGCACGTCGCGCACCGCGGCCCCGGCCAGAGTGTCGATCTCGCCGGCATCGACCGCCTCGCCGCGGTTGCGCCGCTGGTACAGGCTGAGCAGTGCGGACGGGCGCGGCAGACTGCCGGTATGCGTGGTCAGGATCCGGGTCTCACTGCGTACCATGGCATTTCCCCCGCCGTCGCCGCCGCGATGCTATGCCCGCGCACAGGAGAGCAGCAATCCGCGCAGGCGCTCCGGGGTTGCGCTTTCCGCCCTGTTCCCCGCATAGACACCGCCCCACTGACCCCGATCTGAGGAGGAGCCCGATCCATGCCCGCCATCACCCTGCCCGACGGTTCCGTGCGCCGCTTCGACGCGCCGGTGACGGGCACGACGGTGGCCGAGGCGATCGGTCCCGGCCTTGCCCGCGCCGCGCTGGCGATGAAGCTTGACGGTGTGGTGGTCGATCTCGCCACCCCGATCGAGCGTGACGCGAGCGTGGTGTTCATCACCCGCCTCGATCCGGACGCGCTGCAGCTGATCCGCCACGACGCGGCGCATGTCCTGGCTGAGGCGGTCCAGGAGCTGTTCCCGGGCACCCAGGTCACCATCGGGCCGGCGATTGAGGACGGCTTCTATTACGACTTTGCGCGTGACGAGCCGTTTACGCCGGAAGACTTCCCCGCCATCGAAGCGAAGATGAAAGAGATCGTCTCGCGCGGCGAACCTTTCGTCCGCTCCACCATGGACCGAGAGGACGCGATCCGCTTCTTTCGCGATAGAGGCGAGACGTACAAGGCCGAGTTGATCCGGGACTTGCCGCGCAGCGAGACGATCAGCCTCTACACCCAGGGCAGCTGGGTGGACCTCTGCCGCGGTCCGCACATGCGCAACACCGCCGACGTCGGCACGGCGTTCAAGCTGATGAAGACCGCCGGCGCCTATTGGCGCGGCGACCACCGCAACGCCATGCTCTCCCGCATCTATGGCACCGCCTGGCGTGACCAGAAGGAACTGGACGCCCATCTGCACCGGCTGGAGGAAGCGGAACGTCGCGACCACCGCCGCATCGGCAAGGAGATGGACCTCTTCCACCTCCAGGAGGAGGCTCCCGGCGCCGTCTTCTGGCATCCGAACGGCTGGAAGCTGTACCGCAAGGCGGAAGCTTACATGCGCCGGCGGCTCGACGCCGCCGGCTACCAGGAGGTGCGGACGCCGTTGGTGCTCGACCGCGCCTTCTGGGAGAAGTCCGGCCACTACGACAATTTCCGCCAGAACATGTTTTTCGTCACGGTCGAACGCGAGGAGGACAAGGTCCAGGCGGTGAAGCCGATGAACTGCCCGTGCCACATCCAGATCTTCCGTCAGGGTGTGCGCTCGTACCGCGAGCTGCCGCTCAGGCTCGCGGAATTTGGCTCGTGCCACCGCTACGAGCCGTCCGGCGCGCTGCACGGCATCATGCGCGTGCGTGCGTTCACCCAGGATGATGCGCATATCTTCTGCACGGAGCACCAGATCGCGTCCGAGACGGCGCGGTTCGTCGAACTGCTGTCGGTGATCTACCGTGATTTCGGCTACCCCGACTTTCAGGTGAAATTCTCCGACCGGCCGGAGAAGCGGCTGGGCACGGACGCGACCTGGGACCAGGCGGAAGCGGCGCTCCGCGAGGCCTGCCGCATCGCGAAGGTGGAATACGAGCTGAACCCCGGCGAGGGCGCCTTTTACGGTCCCAAGCTCGAATTCGTGCTCCGTGACGCGATCGGCCGCGACTGGCAGTGCGGCACGTTGCAGGTCGATTTCATGATGCCGGAGCTGCTCGGCGCGGAATATGTCGCCGAGGATGGCAGCCGCCGCGTGCCGGTGATGCTGCATCGCGCCATCCTGGGCAGCTTCGAACGCTTCCTCGGCGTGACGATCGAACACTACGCCGGCCGCTTCCCGCTGTGGCTTGCCCCCGTGCCGGTGGTCGTCGCAACGATCGTGTCCGACGCCGACGATTATGCCCGCGAGGTGGCGGCGGCCTTCGATCGCGTGGGGATGGCGGCCGAGGTCGATCTCTCCAACCAGAAGATCAACGCCAAGGTGCGCGACCACAGTCTGGCGCATGTGCCGGTCATGGCCATCGTCGGCCGGAAGGAGGCGGAAAACCGCACGGTGGCGCTGCGCCGGCTGGGTGGCGCCGCGCAGGACGTGCTGCCGCTGGACGAGGCGGTGCGACGGCTTGCAGAGGAGGCGACCCCTCCCGATGTCAAGGAAGCCGCCACACCGCGTGAGGCCGCTTGATTCCGGGTGGAATGATCGGCCAGATTACGGGTTGGTCAGGTCCGCCCGGCAGGGGACCTGACCAAAATCACAACCACTACAGGAGCAGACAATAGCAAGACCACCTTTGCCCGCACCGCCAACCCGCGACGGGCCGCGCGTCAATGAGGAGATACGCTCTCTCCAGGTTCGACTGATCGACCAGCATGGCGAAATGGCCGGTGTAATGAGCGCCCGCGAGGCGCAGCAGCGCGCCTACTCTGTCGGGCTTGACCTCTTGGAGATCAGCCCGAATGCCGATCCACCCGTGGTCAAGATTCTCGACTTCGGCAAATACAAATACGAACAGCAGAAAAAGCGCAACGAAGCCAAGAAGAAGCAGAAAGTCATCGAGATCAAGGAGATCAAGGTCCGCCCCAACATCGATGAGAATGACTATCAGGTGAAGATGCGCGCCATGAAGTCCTTCATCGAGGAAGGTGACAAGGTCAAGGTGACGCTGCGCTTTCGTGGTCGTGAAATGGCCCACCAGGAAATCGGTGCGCGCGTACTGGAGCGTATCCGTACCGAGATGGACGCCACCTCCAAGGTCGAGCAGATGCCGCGGATGGAGAACCGTCAGATGGTGATGGTTTTGTCGCCGCGCTGATAAGCGACCGCACCCGCGCTGCGTGCCGGAGACGGCGCGGCGCGGACGCGGGTGAAGATGGCGTACACCAGTTCACTGACCTCGATCGTTACTCGCACGCCACCGTTCGATTGCGGCCACCGCCGCTGCACCGTCGATCACGTCCGCATACCGTCTGTTCACGTCCAGCAAATTTTGCGCATGCGCGACGTCGTCATGATCGCCGACGCAGTCGCGCGGCACCATGACGCGGAATCCGAGCGAGAATGCGTCGATCACGCTGGCGCGGATGCAGCCCGACGTGATGCACCCGGTCACGATCACCGTGTCGAGCCGTTCCTTGTTGAGGATGGCATCCGCCGGCGTGGCGAAAAAGATCGACGGTGCCGACTTCGTGATGCGCTATTCATCGCCGACGGTCACGTGCCTCGATCCCTCCCTCGCGAGGCGGGGGCGTTTTTGGCGGCCGCGTCGGCCATGCGTCCTACCACTTCGCGCAGCACTGGCGCGGGCGAGGCAAAATTCAGTCGGGCAAAATGCGGATAGTCTGGTCCGAACGTCTCGCCGAAATTCAGTCCCACCCGCGCCTTCTCCAGAAAGAACTGGCCCGCCGGCATCGCAAGGTTCAATGCGGAGCAATCGAGCCACGCCAGATACGTGGCCTCCGGCAACCGCACCGTCACGCCGGGTAATGCCGTGCCGATTGTCTGCATCAGCCAGTCGCGGTTCGCCTGAAGCTGCGCCAGGATTTCGTCGAACCACGCCTGGCCGTCGTCCCACGCCGCGACAGTGGCATCCACGCCGGTTACACCGGGCGATCCGAGCAGTCGCTGAGGTATCCGCGTGAAGAAGCGCCGCTTCAGATCCGGTGTTCCGAAATGCATCACCGCACAACGCAGCGCAGGAATGTTGAAGCTCTTGGTCGCGGAGGTGATGGTGATGGTGCGCGCCGCGATCTCCGCAGACAGCGATGCAAACGGGATGTGCGTGTTGCCAGGATAGACGATGTCGGCATGGATCTCGTCCGATACGACGATCAAGTCGTGGCGGATGGCGAATGCCGCGACTTCCTCAAGCTCGCCTCGCGAATAGCATCGCCCCGTCGGGTTCTGCGGATGGCAGAAGATCAGCACGCGCGTGCGTGGATCGGGTGCCGTCTCGTATGCCGCGAGATCGAGCACCCAGCGTGTGCCGTTGTCGCGCATCGGGTTGGCCAGCAACCGGCGGCCGGTGTCGTGGATCGCCGCCATAAAAGGCGGATAGGATGGAAGCTGCAGCAAGACCGCATCGCCCGGTTCGCTGAACGCCATCACTGACGAGAACGTCGCCTGCACCAGATCGCCGATCGGATGTGCGTCGGCCGGGTCTACCGTCCAGCCGAACCGGCGTTGCATGCGCCGGGCAAACGCCGCGGCCAGCGCGCCGTCGCGCGCCGCGTAACCGTATTCCTGCCTGTCGTTCAGCCGCTGAAGTGCGGCGGTGACGGCGGGCGCGACGCCGAAATCCATGTCGGCAACCCAGGCTGGCAGGACGTCGTCGGCGAATTTGTGCCACTTGTTGGTGCGGCGCGACCGCAGGAAGGGAATGTCGAAATCGGTCGCTCCGCCGGCCATCAGTTGGTTCTCCCGTGTGCTGCAAAAGCTCGTGCATATCCGGCATTAGCACCGGCGGCCGCCAGCGGCGAGACGCGATGCGGCCTTGCCCGCACGGGCGGGCCGCCGCACCCTGCGGCGCCCCGTCAGAAAGGAGGAGACACGATGATCGCGGACCTGCGCATCTATACGTGCAAGCCGAACAAGATGGCCGAATGGGTGGCGATGTACAAGGAAATGGCCTGGCCGCTGCAGCAGAAATACCTCGGCCGTTGCCTCGGCTGGTTCACCACGGTGGAAGGCGAACTGAACACCGTCGTGCACATCTGGGGCTATGAGGACCAAGGCGACCGCGAGCGCCGACGCAAGGCGATGGCGGCCGACCCCGCGTGGCAGAAGTTCCTCGCCGAGGGTTATCGTCGCGAACTGCTGCTGAAGCAGGAAAACCGCATCATGGTGCCGACGGATTTCTCGCCGGTGCAGTAAGCGGCACAGCGGAACGGGGGTGCCCGCGCCGGCCGGCGATGGCGTCAGCGCGCCTCCGTCCAGCTTTCCGAGAAGGCCAGGGCGCAGGTGCTGAATGGCCTGCCTTCGCGCTGGGCCGGGAAAGGCCGTCCCTTCGCCTGCACGCCGTTGACCGCCACGCGCGCGCCAAGCGCCGGGACCAGTAGGGTGCAGACGCCGTACTGGCGCGCCGGCGGCGGCCCTGGCTCCGTGTGGATCAGTAGCGGCTCACCGATATCGTACCATGTCAGCGCGACCTCCTCGTCATGCGCGATCGCCTGCTCGGTCCAGAAGTCGCGTGCGTTCCCTGTCCTGTCGAACACGGCGTCGTTCACCGGAATCGAGGTATCCGACAGCTCGCCATCCAGCATCCCCTGTACAGTGGTCTGCAGCCAGCGCGCCATGGCGATGTTGTCGGCATAGATCTTCCACCGGTCCCGGGTGAGTTCGCTCTTCAGATAGAGGACATGACCGGGGCCGGCCGGCGAGATGAGGATGCGCCAGAAGCTGGCATTGGTCGTGATCGTGCCGCCGTCGGTCTCGCTCAGGCGGATGAACGGATTTTCGCCGGTCAGGATCAGCCGGTTCGGATCGAGGGCCATCGGATTTGCCTCCCAGGGATGACGCCGAGAGAGCCTACAGTCCGCGCGATGAAGGACCAACCAGGCTGCGCGGCCGGCTTGCTCTCCATAACCGGTCGAATCGCTCCGCATCAGCGAAACATGGAGCATCCGAATCAGCATCAGGGCGAGCAGGTGTGCGGCGAGGCCGTCTCGTTTTGAGAATTGACGCCGCACGCGTACACCCTCCACGCAGGAAGGCTGCGTCCGCGCACGCGCCGCAACGACGATCGGGCGCCGGGCACTAGGCCAGCCGATCCGCGGCCGCTATCCTCTCTCTCGATCAATGCAAGCGGAGGAGACGCCATGGCGCCCAAGATCATCGTCGCCGACAACCCGATGAATGACAATGATATTTGCCGCGAACTGGCGCCGTCGGGATTCGATCTTGTGATCACCCGCCCCGATACGCCCGAATTCAACGCCGCACTGCCCGATTGTGAATATATCGTCGGTTTTGGCGCGCCGTCGATGAATGATGCCTTCTACAGGACGGCATCGAAGCTCAAGCTGGTGCAGCTTCTCTCGGCCGGCTACGACCGTTGCGACATCGAGGCCGCGCGCCGTGCCAGCGTGCCGATCTGCAACAACGGCGGCGCCAACGCGATCGCCGTGGCAGAGCACGCGATGCTGCTGATGCTCGCGGTGTCGCGCCGCCTGGTCTGGCAGCATGACAATGTCTCGGCGGGCCGCTGGCGCGGCAACAACTGGGCGGACGTAAGGCTCTACGAGCTCTACGCGCGCAAGCTCGGCATCATCGGCCTCGGCACGATCGGCAAGAAGGTCGCGCGTCTCGCACAGGCATTCGGGATGGAGGTGCAGTACTTCGACATCGTGCGCCTGACCGAGGACCAGGCGGATTCGCTCGGTGTGCGCTTCCGGCTGATGGACGAAATCCTCCGCACCTCGGACATCGTATCACTGCACGTGCCGCTGACACCGGCGACGCGGCACATGATCGGGGCGGCCCAGCTTCGTCTGATGAAGCCCTCCGCATATCTGATCAATACCTGCCGCGGCCCGGTTGTGGATGAGCCTGCGCTTTATGAAGCCTTGTCCAGCAATGTGATCGCCGGCGCCGGGCTTGACGTGTTCGACCAGGAACCGCCGCCCGCGGACAACAAGCTGTTTGGGTTACAGAATGTCGTGCTGACTGCGCATTTCGCTGGCCCCACCTGGGACAATCAGTACGCGCGGTTCCGCAACGCGTTCGATAACGTGCAGCGCGTCGCGCGCGGCGAGAAGCCGCTGTGGGTGATTCCGGAGCTGCGGGGTTGAGGTCAGCGTGAGAGGGCGCGTCCGCCGCCGGCCGCGTCTCTCTTGAGCCGTCCTCGATAAAACTGCCTGAGCTGGCGCGCGGATCCCATTCCCCGTGCGCGATGGAAGCGGGCGAGAGGGGTGCAACAGAACGTCTCGCTCCCTCACCCCCGCGCCCATGCTCCGTCTCCAGATCCGTCACCGACCGAGCGGGTTCCGCTGAGCGGCGGGGTAGCGCCGCGACGGGACGGTCACCGGTCGGCAAACGCCCGCTGCAGCGCCAGCGCACCCATGGCGATGCCGGTCTCGTCGATACCATGGGACAATCGCGGCACGTACGTCGCCTCAACCGGGACCCCGGCGGCCCGCAGCGCCGCTTCGGCGTCGTGTGAACGCGTCACCGGCACCACGTCATCGGCCTCGCCGTGCACCAGCAGAACAGGGGCGCGGTTGGTCATCTCGGCAGCGAGCTTTTCTGGTGCGATCAGCCCACCGGAGAAGGCCAGGATTGCGCGCGGCGCCGGGGTCATACGCAGACCACTGAACAACACGGTCATCGCGCCTTGGCTGAACCCCATCAGGGCATAGGCGGGCGCCGGCAGGCCGTGCCGGCTCAGTTCGCCGGGTACGAACGCGCTCAGTGCCGCGGCAGCGCGGCGCACACCAGCCTCCATCCGGGCCGGGCTGCGATCGCCGACATCCCACCACTGCCGGCCAAAGCCGGATACATGTATCTCCGGCGCATTTACCGAACAAAACACCGCGTCGGGCAGGGCGTGCGCCCAGGACGGCGCGAGATCGATCAGGTCGTGTGCGTCGGCGCCGACGCCGTGGCACAGTATGACAAGCTGCTGCGGCGTCGCTGTCGATGCGGGTCCCCAGCGAACGCCATCGAGTTCCGCCATCACCTCTCTCCGTCCTGCCGCAGCCGGAGTACTCTGCGCGCCGCTGCCATGTCCATCACCACGCGCTTTGCGCCCAGTCCGACCGGCTATCTCCATCTTGGTCACGTGTTCTCCGCGCTGATCGCCCGGCGCCGAGCGCGCGATGAGGGAGGGCGGTTCCTGCTCCGCATCGAGGACATCGACCCTGGGCGCTGCCGTCCCGAGTTCGCGACAGCGATCGAGGAGGACCTGGCCTGGCTCGGTATCGACTGGGACGGGCCGGTGCGGGTTCAGTCACAGCACCTGCCCCAGTACCGTGCGGTGCTGGATACGCTCGCCGCGCGCGGACTGCTGTATCCGTGCTTCTGCACACGCTCGGAAATTGCGGCCGAAGTCATCCGATCCACCAGCGCGCCACATACGCCGGACGGCAGCCCGCTCTATCCCGGCACCTGTCGCCGGCTTTCGGCAGCTGAACGCGCCGCGCGCATCGCCCGGGGAGATCGCTACGCGCTGCGGCTGGACATGGTACGTGCGCTGGCCGCCGTGCCGGGGTCGCTGACGTTCGCCGAGGAGGGCAAGGGCGTTGTCGTCTGTAACCCGGCACAATTCGGCGACGCTGTGCTGGCGCGCAAGGATGCGCCGGCGAGCTACCATTTGTGTGTCACGCACGATGATGCCGTTCAAGGAGTGACGCTGGTCACGCGCGGCAGTGACCTGCAGCCGGCGACCGATCTGCAGCGCTTGCTCCAGGAACTGATGGGTTGGCCGGCGCCGGTTTACGCGCACCACCACCTGCTGACCGACAGCGCAGGGCGCCGGCTGGCCAAGCGTGACAACGCGGCCACGATCAGGGCATTACGCGCGGCGGGGACAACGGCTGAGGCAGTGGTCAGTCTCGCCCGCGAAGCGGGAGAGGATATCAGCGCGCGGTGATTGCCTGTCCGCCTGGCAGCGCCTCGCCCACGCCAATCGCTGCCAGTGCCACCGCCACAACGTCCTTCGCACTCAGCTTCGCGACCGCAAGCTGCTTGGCCTGACTGTCGTGGTCGATGAAGATGTCCGGTAGCACCATCGGACGCAGTTTGAGCCCGCGTTCCAACAGCCCCTTCCAGGCGAGATGCTGCGTGACCTGTGCCGAGAACCCGCCGATCGAGCCTTCCTCGATGGTGATCAGCACCTCGTGGTGGCGCGCGAGCTGCTCCACCAGTGCCGCATCAATCGGCTTGGCAAACCGCGCGTCCACCACGGTTGCCGGCAGTCCGCGCGCTGCCAGCTCGTCCGCGGCCTTCAGCGCATCCCCAAGCCGTGGCCCGAGCGACAGGATCGCGATGTTGTTGCCCTCGCGCAGTACCCGGCCCTTGCCGATCGGCAGCGCCTGACCACGCTCGGGGAGTGTCACACCGACGCCCTCGCCGCGCGGATAGCGCAGGCCGCTCGGCCGGTCGTTGATGCCCACAGCCGTCGCCACGGCGTGCATCAGCTCCGCCTCGTCGCTCGGCGCCATGAGCACGAATCCGGGCAGACAGCCGAGATAGGCCAGGTCGAAGCTGCCGGAATGCGTCGCACCGTCGGCGCCAACCGGTCCTGCGCGGTCCATCGCAAAGCGCACCGGCAGTGACTGGATCGCCACATCGTGCACCACCTGATCGTAAGCGCGCTGCAGGAACGTGGAGTAGATCGTGCAGAACGGCTTCATGCCTTCGGTCGCTAGACCTGCCGCGAACGTCACGGCATGCTGTTCCGCGATGCCGACATCGAAGCAGCGGTCGGGAAAACGCTTGCCGAATTTGTCGAGACCGGTCCCCGACGGCATCGCCGCAGTGATCGCGACGATGGACGTATCCCGTTCGGCTTCGTTGATCAGCGCGCTGGCGAACACGTTGGTATAGCTCGGCGGCCCCGGCGGCGCCTTGGCCTGTTCGCCCGTGATGACGTTGAACTTCGAGACGCTGTGCAGCTTGTCAGCAGAGGCTTCCGCCTTGGGGTAGCCCTTGCCCTTCTGGGTGATGCAATGCACCAGGATCGGACCGGCTTCGTCGGCCTCGCGCACGTTGCGCAGCACGGGCAGCAGATGATCGAGGTTATGTCCGTCGATCGGGCCGACGTAATAGAAGCCGAGCTCCTCGAACAGCGTGCCGCCGGTCAGCATGCCGCGCGCATATTCCTCGGCACGGCCCAGCGTGCGCTCGATGCCCCGCGGAAAGCGCCTGGCCATCCGCACACCGAGCTCGCGCAAGGACAGGTAGCTGCGCGATGACATCAGCCGAGACAGATAGGCTGACATGGCACCGACGGGCGGCGCGATCGACATGTCGTTGTCGTTCAGAATGACAATCAACCTTGTACCGCGTGCGCCCGCGTTGTTCATGGCCTCATAGGCCATACCGGCGCTCATCGCACCGTCCCCGATCACCGCGATGATCTGCCGATCGTCTTTGCCGCCATACGCGTTCTTCAGATCGCGTGCCACCGCCATGCCGAGGCCGGCGGAAATGGATGTCGATGAATGGGCCGCGCCGAACGGATCGTATTCGCTTTCGGCGCGCCGGGTGAATCCGGACAGGCCGCCGCCTTGCCGCAACGTGCGGATGCGCTCCCGGCGCCCAGTCAGAATTTTGTGAGGATAGGCCTGGTGGCCCACGTCCCAGATCAACCGGTCGTGAGGCGTATCGAAGATGGCGTGGATTGCCACGGTCAGCTCAACGACGCCGAGTGAGGCGCCGAGATGGCCACCGGTAACGGACACCGCATCGATCGTCTCGGCACGCAGCTCGTCGGCGAGTTGGCGCAACTGGTCGTGCGAGAAGTTGCGCAGATCGGCCGGATTGCGCACGCGATCGAGCAGAGGCGTATTCACTGGGCTCATTGGTTTCCCGCTTTCCTCACGCCTGTCAGTTCCGGCGCGTCACTGCGAAGGTGGCGAGGGCCACCAGGAGAGACGCCTTGTCTCCGAAGCTTTCCAGGTGTTTGGCGGCTTGCGCCGCGAGCATTTCGGCCTGGGCACGGGCGCGTTCCGGACCCAGCACCGCCACCATGGTCGCCTTGCCGGCGGCGGCATCCTTCCCGGCAGTCTTGCCGGTTTCCTCCGTACTTCCCTCCGTGTCCAGTAGGTCATCGGCGATCTGGAAGGCGGCGCCGACGTCCCGGCCATAGGCTGCCAGCAGATGCCGCCGGTGCGGTGCCGCGCGGCCCAGAATGGCACCGGCCTCGGCGCTGAACTGAATCAGCCGTCCGGTTTTCAGCGCTTGCAGCCGTGTGACCGCCGGTCCGTCCAGCCCCTCGCCCTCGGCCAGCATGTCCAGCATCTGCCCGCCGCACATGCCGCGCGCCCCCGCGGCGGCCGCCAGTGCCGTTACCAGCTCGCAGCGCGCCTGCGGGTCCGAGTGTGTGTCGGGCTCTGCCAACACCTCGAAGGCACGGGTCTGGAGCGCGTCGCCGACCAGGATCGCGGTCGCCTCATCAAAGGCCTTGTGGGTGGAGGGCTTCCCGCGGCGCAGATCGTCGTTGTCCATCGCCGGCAGGTCGTCGTGCACCAGCGAGTAGGCGTGCAGCATCTCCACCGCCGACGCGACGCGGGCGGCGCAGGTTGGGGAGACCGCGAACAGTTTGGCGGTCTCCATGACCAGGAAGGCGCGCAGGCGCTTGCCCCCGCCAAGCGTCGCGTATCGCATGGCCTCAGCCAGGCGGGCCTCGGCGCCCTCGGGGACGGGCAGAAGGTGATCCAGCGCGGTTTCGACGGTCTCTGCGACGCGCGACATGGCCTGGGGCAGATCCGTTCCCGCTCTAGCCAGTCCGATGTCTGCCGGTGCCACGTCAGCCCCTGAGTTCACCACGTCTGCAATCAAATCGGAACGGCCGGCACGGCCCGCCATCCGGGACCGGACGAAAAGGCCACCATCGCCGCGGCCTGTTGCGGATGGGCCACAGGTGACATTGTCCGACCGCAACTGGTCTGCCTGCTTTAACCCGGCTGCCGAGTCGGTGCCAGAGGCCGGGATTTTGTCCATCCTTCCCTATGACACCCGCCCGGATACCGAGGATTGGGCCGCCGCGCGACCACGGTGGGACGGCCACACGTGATGAGACCGCTGGCGGTTCCCGCCATGGCGCGCCCCGCAGTGCTCCAGCTGATCGTGGCGGCCCGCGGCAGCCGGCCTCGGAGCACCGCTCAGTACATGGTCGTCAGCACATTGCTCAGCCGCTTGCGCTCCTCGAGCGCCCGCCCCGTCCCCAGCGCGACGCACTGCAGCGGGTTTTCCGCCACCACCACCGCGAGCCCGGTCGAGTCCCGCAGCACCTGGTCCAGCCGGTAGAGCAGGGCGCCGCCGCCAGTCAGCACGATACCCTTGTCGACGATGTCCGCGGCAAGTTCCGGGGGCGTGTTCTCCAGCGCCACCTTCACGGCTTCAACGATCGCACCCACCGGTTCGGCCAGGCTGTCGGAGATCTGCCGCTGGCTCACCAGCACCTCGCGCGGCACGCCGTTCATCAAATCGCGCCCGCGCACGTCGCGGTACGGCCCTTCGTCGCCGTCCTCCGGATAGGCAGCGGCGCCTATGTCCATCTTGATCCGCTCGGCCGATGACTCGCCGATCAGCAGATTATGGTTGCGGCGGATATAGGAGATGATCGCCTCGTCCATTTTGTCGCCGCCGACGCGCACGCTCCGCGAATAGACGATGCCGCCGAGTGAGATCACCGCCACTTCCGTCGTACCGCCACCGATGTCCACCACCATCGAGCCGGACGGCTCAGTGACCGGCAGCCCGGCACCGATTGCCGCCGCCATCGGCTCCTCGATCAATTGCACGCGGCGGGCGCCGGCACTCTCCGCGCTCTCCTGGATGGCACGGCGCTCCACGGCGGTGGAACCGGATGGCACGCAGACAATAATCAGCGGCGAGGCGAAGCCGCGCCGGTTATGCACCTTGCGGATGAAGTGCTTGATCATCTCCTCAGCGACTTCGAAGTCGGCGATCACCCCGTCGCGCAGCGGCCGGCTGGCGGCGATGTAGCCCGGCGTGCGGCCGAGCATCTGTTTGGCCTCCTCGCCCACCGCGACGACCTGCTTCTTGCCGCGTACATCGGCGATTGCCACCACGCTGGGTTCGGCCAGCACGATGCCGCGGCCTTTCACGTAAACCAGCGTGTTGGCGGTACCGAGGTCTATGGCCATGTCCGCAGACATGAACCCGAGCATCCGAGCGAACATCCAGACTACCTTTGCGCGTCCTGCGCATCGGGGGGAAAGGGAAGGCGCTGGGGCTTAGCCCTGCGGCTCGT